>JANYIP010000086.1 GCA_025361995.1 Streptomycetales bacterium
CGCGCAAGCGTTACGCCATGCTGTTTCTGCGCCGCCGCCTGCAAGCGATACGAGACGAGTACTTAGGGAGCGAAATATGAGAAGCAAGTGGATCCGTCGTTCCGCGCTGCCCAAGGAGGACATCGAGCGGATGATGCGCGACGCCGAGCAGTACGCCGAGGAGGACCGCAAGCGGCGCGACGACGTCGAAACCCGCAACCAGGCCGAGAGCCTCGTCTACCAGACGGAGAAGTTCCTGGCCGACAACGCGGACAAGTTCGAGTCGGGCGCTGCTGCCGACGCCAAGTCCAACGTCACCGGCCCGCTGAACGACCTCAAGAAGGCGCTGGAGGGCGAGGACGTCCCGGCTATCAAGGCGGCGACCGACACCCTCGCGCAGGTGAGCCAGTCGCTCGGGGCCGCCCTGTACGCCAACGCACAGAGCGCCGAGGGTGGCTCTGGTGCTGGAGAGGGTGGCGGCGGCGGGCACGAGCACGCCGACGGATCCGCGGGTACCGCTGAGTCTGAGCACGACGACGTGGTGGACGCCGAGATCGTGGACGAAGGCGAGCACAAGTGACCGAAGAGCACGAGCCCCGGCCCGGGGAGGGCGTCAAGTTCACGGACAAGCGTCGGATCGACCCGTTGACCGGCGCGATCCGTGAACCGGCGGCGGCCCCGGCAGAGTCGACCGTGGTGCACGGGTCAGGGGAGCAACCGGACGTGGTGGCGGATGCCGTGTCTGACGCGGTGTCGGACCTCCTGCTCGAGAGCGACTTCGACATCACGGCGGCTGCCGTCGCCGAGGTCACAGCCGACCTGCAGCGGGTGCACGCCGAGTACGCCAACTACCGCAAGCGGGTCGACCGCGACCGTGAGCTGGTCCGTGACATGGCCGTTTCCGGGACGCTCGCCGAGCTCCTCCCGGTGCTCGACGACATCGGCCGCGCCCGCGAGCACGGCGAGCTGGAGGGCGCGTTCAAGGCAGTCGGCGAGGCCCTCGAGGGCCTCGTCGCGCGGCTCGGGCTCGAGACGTTCGGTGCCGTCGGCGACCCTTTCGACCCGGTGGTGCACGAGGCGCTGACGCACACCCACAGCGACGACGTGGCCGAGGCGACCTGCGTGGCGATCTACCAGCCGGGCTACCGCTTCGCCGGGCGGGTCGTCCGGCCCGCCCGGGTCGGCGTCGCAGACCCGGCGTGAGCCGGCCCTCCCATGAGTAGCAGCCCATGAGTACCAAGGACTACATGGAGAAGGACTTCTACAAGATCCTCGGTGTGTCCAAAGACGCCCCGGCGGACGAGATCAAGAAGGCGTACCGCAAGCTGGCTCGCAAGCACCACCCTGACGCCAACAAGGGCGACGCCGAGTCCGAGGAGCGCTTCAAGGCGATCTCAGAGGCCTACGACGTGCTCTCCGACGACACCAAGCGGCGGGAGTACGACGAGGCGCGCACGCTGTTCGGCAGCGGCGGCCTGCGGTTCCCGGGCGGCGGTGCCGGCGGCGGGCGGATGGGTGCACCTGGTGGTTCTGGGGGTGCGACCTCGTTCGACCTCGGCGACCTCTTCGGTGGCGGGGCGGCGGGGGGCGGCGCGGGGCTCGGTGATGTCCTCGGCGGGCTGTTCGGCCGTGGTCGTACCGGCCCGGCCGGGGCACCGGCGGCCCGGCGCGGATCCGACGTCGAGTCCGAAGTCACGCTGGCGTTCACCGAGGCTGCGGACGGGGTGACTGTCCCGCTGCGCCTGACCAGCGAGGCAGCCTGCGCGACCTGTCGTGGGACCGGCGCCAAGGCCGGCACCACTCCGCGGGTCTGCCCGACCTGTCAGGGCACTGGCCAGACCACTCGGAACGCGGGCGGCTTCGCCTTCGCCGAGCCGTGCCGCGACTGCCGTGGCCGCGGCCTGGTCGTCGACGACCCGTGCTCGGTCTGCCACGGCTCCGGACGCGCGCCGTCCACCCGGACGATCCAGGCGCGCATCCCGGCCGGGGTCAAGGACGGGCAGCGGATCCGGCTCAAGGGCAAGGGGGCTCCGGGCGAGCGCGGCGGTGTGAACGGGGACCTCTTCATCGTCGTCCACGTCTCGGCGCACCAGCTCTTCGGGCGCAAGGACGACAACCTCACGCTGGCGCTGCCGGTGACCTTCCCCGAGGCCGCCCTGGGCGCTGACCTCAAGGTGCCGACCCTGGGTGGGCAGCCGGTGACCCTGCGGATCCCGCCGGGCACCACGGCCGGACGTACCTTCCGCGTGCGCGGCAAGGGAGTGACGCGGCGGGACGGCACCATGGGCGACCTGCTCGTCACGGTCGACGTCGCGGTGCCGCAGAAGCTCGACAGCAAGGCGCGCGAGGCGCTCGAGGCCTTCCGCGACGCCACCACCGGGGACGACCCGCGCGCCGGGCTGCTCGACCCGAGGCCACGGTGAGCACCCGGTGAGCATCGACAGCTCGGGCTTCACCCCGCGCGAGGACATGCCCGTGTACGTGATCTCGGTGGCCGCCGAGCTCGCCGGCCTGCACGCCCAGACCCTGCGTACGTACGACCGGCTCGGGCTCGTCACGCCGGGACGTACCCCGGGTGGGGGGCGGCGCTACTCCGCCCGCGACATCGCCCTCGTGCGTGAGGTCCAGCGGCTGTCGAACGAAGGCGTCAACCTCGAAGGCATCAAGCGGGTGCTGGAGCTCGAGCGCGAGGTCGGCCGGCTGCGCAGCCGGCTGGACCAGCTGGAGACCGAGCGCCGCAGCGGCGCCCTCGTGGTCTGGAAACCCCGTCCGCGCTGAGCCGGTCCACCAGGCCTCGGTCGTCGCACATGGACGCACGTGAGTGCGCTGGTTGTGACCATGGCCGACCTAAGAGACCATGGACGTCGGCCCGGAGCAGTCCCCTATCGCGCGCGACTTCGCCCAGCTGTGGAAGGCTGCGGACGAGATCGTCTACTCCAGGACCCTGGCGACGTTGTCGACCGCCAGGACGCGGATCGAGCCCTCCTTCGACCTCGACGCCGTGCAACAGCTCAAGGTCTCAGCCGACCGCGACATCGGCATCGGGGGTCCGGAGCTAGCTGCCCAGGCCATCAGGGGCGGTCTGGTCGACGACGTCCACCTGCTGCTCTCACCCGTCATCGTGGGAGACGGCACTCGCGCCCTCCCGAGCCATGTCCGGCGCTCGCTCGACCTGATCGACGAGCGGAGGTTCGGCAACGGTGTCGTGCACCTGCACTACCGCCCGCGCGTCTGACGGCCCGACGCTGAAGGGCCCGACGCCGGTTCAGGCGGGCGGGGCTCCGGCGATGATCAGGTCGCGGTAGTGCGCCGATCGACGGGTCAGGCCCAGCATCACGACGCCGACCAGGACGCCGTCGCGGTGGTATCCCATGACCGCCTCGTCGGCGAGCTCGCCCTCCAGCAGCCGGATGTCGTCGCCGCCGAACCCCGGCAGGCCGAAGGACTGCAGCCGCAGGTCGTACTGGTCGCTCCAGAAGGCAGGCATGGGGCGGAATGGCGGCAGCTCGTCGGTCGGCAGCGAGTCCAGCCCGGACAGGAGAACACGGGCGGCCCGCTTGGCCGTCTCGGTGGGGATGTTCCAGTGCTCCACCCGACGCGGTACGTCGTCGAAGAGCGGGTTCGGGAAGCGGGCGATGTCCCCGACCGCGACGACAGAGTCGATGGGTCCGGCCGGTGCGATCGGCCGCAGGCCGGCGTCGCAGAGCACGCCGTCCGTCAGGTCGAGGTCGTTGCCCACCAGCCAGCTCACGTTGGACGCGGAGCCGACCGCCTCGACGATGACGTCGACCGGGAGCTCGGTGCCGTCGTCGAGGACGACGAGACTCGGGCCTTCGGCCGTGCCGTCGATCCTCGCGATGGTGCGGCCGAGGTGGAAGCGCACGCCCTGCTGCTCGTGCCGGCGCTGCAGCTCGCTGCCGAGCTCGATTCCGAGCGGGCGCAGCAGCGGCACCGGCATCGGGTCGACGACGTCGACCGAGCAGCCGAGCAGGCGCGCGCTCGCGGCGACCTCGCAGCCGATGAACCCGGCCCCCATGACAACTACCTTGCGGCCGGCAGTGAGTTGCGCACGCAGGCCGGTGGCGTCGTCCAACGTACGGATGACGTGCCGCCACTCCAGCGGAGCGTCGAGCGGGAGCCGCCGGGCACTCACGCCGGTGGCCGCGACCATCCCGTCGTAAGCGACGTCGGACCCGTCGGCCAGCGTCACGGTGCGGGCCGCGAGGTCCGCTGACGCCACGGTCTCGCCGAGCCGCCAGGTGACGTCGTCGACCGAGGCCTTGCGCCGGAAGACGACAGTCTCGTGGCTGAGGTCGCCGGACAGGCCCTCCTTGGACAGCGGCGGGCGGGTGTACGGCAGGTGCTGCTCGTCACCGATGACGACGACGTCGCCCGCGAACCCGGCGGCACGCAGCTGCTCCGCTGCCCGCAGCCCGCCGAGGCCGGCTCCGACGACGACGATCCGCTGCGCCATGTCCGAAGGCTATCGCCGGACGCCGATGGGGTCCCGTCTAGGGTTGCGCCATGACTTCAGGTCCTGATGCCGAGTCTCCTGCAGCTGTCAGGCCGATGACCCGCGAGGAGTACGCGACGTGGGCGGCCCGCACGACCGAGTCCTACCCCGAAGACCTGGCCAAAGCTCATGACGTACCGCTCGACGTGGCGCTCGCCCGCGCCCGCGCGCAGTTCCCTGAGCTCCTCCCGAACGGGCAGGACTCTCCAGGGACCTGGCTGCTGCGCGTTCTCGACGCCTCGGGCGATGCTGTCGGCGTGCTCTGGCTCGGTCCGCACCCCGAGCGCGCCGGTGCCGTTCACGTCTACGACATCGAGATCGACGAGGCCCACCGGGGACGTGGGCTCGGCCGCGCGGCCATGCTGGCAGCTGAGGGCCTGGTCCGGGACGCAGGGTCGGACGTCATCAGCCTGAACGTCTTCGGGTTCAACGAGCCAGCTCGTCGCCTCTACGACTCCCTCGGCTACAGGGTGGTGGCGACGCAGATGACGAAGTCGCTGGCCGCCGAGCAGCCGACGCCGTAGGACTCAGGCGCTGCGGCGCCGTCCGCCGCTGCCCTGCGAGAACGCGGCTGCGCCACCCGAGCTCGACGAGGCCCGCAGCGTGCTGCCGGAGCCGCCGCGCGAACGCCCGGGCGACGAGCCGGTCGAGCGGCCACCGCTCTTGACTGTGTTCTTGCCGCCTGCCTTGCCGCCCTTGGCAGCTGCACGGCCGCCGTCGGCCGAGGCCGGTTTGCCGCTGCGTCCGGCCGGCTGTCCGCCCGACTGACCGCGCGACTGACCGCGCGACTGCGCGCCGCCGGAACGCTGCCGGGGCTGACCGCCGGAGCGGCCGCGGCGCTGCCGAGGCTCGGCATCCGAGGGTGCCGTCGCGGCTGCGGACCCGGGCTCGGGGAACGTGTACGTGCGCTCGCCTGGCGCCAGGGTCGCGAGCAGCGGGTGGCCGGGGGACAGCCGGGTCGTCGTCGGCGTGATGCCGGCCTTGCGGGTCAGGTCACGTACATCGGCGACCTGGTCGTCGGTCATCAGCGTGATGACAGTGCCGGCCGCGCCGGCCCGAGCGGTACGTCCGGAGCGGTGCAGGTACGCCTTGTGCTCGATCGGCGGGTCGGCGTGCACCACGAGGGCGACGTCGTCGACGTGGATGCCGCGGGCCGCGATGTCGGTGGCCACCAACGTGTTTGCGGTGCCGTCCGAGAACGCAGCGAGGTTGCGGGTCCGCGCGTTCTGGGCGAGGTTGCCGTGCAGCTCGACGGCAGGTACTCCCGCCGCAACGAGCTGCTTGGTCAGCTTCTTCGCGCCGTGCTTGGTGCGAGTGAAGACCATCGTCCGCCCGGGTGCGGCGGACAGCTCGACGAGGACTGGTACGCGGTCGCCCGACGCGACGTGCAGCACGTGATGCTCCATCGCGGTGACGGGGGAACGCACAGAGTCGACCGAGTGCGTGACCGGGTTGCGCAGGTAGCGCTTGACCAGCACGTCGACCCCGGCGTCGAGGGTGGCGGAGAACAGCATCCGCTGAGAGTCAGCAGGTGTTTGGTCGAGTAGCCGGCGTACGACGGGCAGGAAGCCCAGGTCGGCCATGTGGTCTGCCTCGTCCAGCACGGTGATCTCGATGCGCGACAGGTCGACGTGCCCTGACCGCATGTGGTCCTCGAGCCGGCCCGGGCAGGCGATGAGCAGGTCGATTCCCGAGCGCAGGGCCGAGATCTGCGGGTTGGCGCCGACACCGCCGAAGACTGTGGTGGTACGCAGCCCGAGCTGGGCAGCGAGCGGCGCAGCGGCTGCGTTGATCTGGGTCGCGAGCTCGCGGGTCGGCGCCAGGATCAGCGCGCGGGGCCGCTTCGGCTGCCGCGCCTGTCCCGGCGTCGTCGACGCAGCGAGCCGGGTGAGGACCGGCAGCAGGAAGGCGAGGGTCTTGCCGGAGCCGGTACGTCCGCGACCGAGCACGTCGCGGCCGGCGAGGGAGTCGACCAGCGTCGCCGCCTGGATCGGGAAAGGGGTGGTGATGCCGCTGGCTGCGAGGGTCTCGCACAGCGCCTTGGGGACGCCGAGCTCGGCGAAGGAGAGGATGGGGGAGGTGGGCGCGTTCGTGCGGGGGCGGCTGGCCGCCATGGGATTCTCCGAACTATCAGGGTTCTGCAGGGCCGCATCACCGGCGCGAACCCAGGTCGGGCTGCCAGCGCGGTGCTCGTGAAGAGCTTCTTGCGGCGCATGACCCACTGTGGGTCAGCACCCATTCTACGCAGGTTCTGGGGGAAATCCCGCCGAGGCTTCGGCTGGCAGGGTGGACGATGGCCTGCATCTGGTGGCGGTGGGCTGCGTCAGGGCTGATGTTTTCCGTACCAAATCGGGAGGTTGAGTCGATGCTCGGCAACACCGCACTCGTGCTGCTCGTCCCGGCGGTGGACCCTGCGGTGGCCGGGTGGCGCGCGCGCTACGACCCCGCCGCGGCGCAAGGGATGCCGGCTCACCTGACCGTGCTGTACCCGTTCCTGCCCGAGGGCAGCATCACGGCGCGGGAGCTCGCGATTCTGGACGATGTTGTTGCGCCGCACCGGCCTTTCGACCTTACGTTTGCCGACGTCGCCCTTGTCTCGGGGAGCTTGTGGCTGGCTCCCGTACCCGACGAACCCGTCCGCGCGTTGATCCGCGACGTCTGTCGTACCTGGCCAGACGTCCTCCCGTACGGCGGTGCACACGCAGTCTCCGAGGTGATCCCGCACGTGACGGTGGCTGCTGGGTCGCCACACCGCGAGGTCAGTGATCACGTCACTGCCGAGATCAGCGCGGACCTGCGGACCCGACTGCCCGTCCCTACCCGGATCGACACCGCGCACCTCTTCGCCTTCGACGGACGTTCGTGGGTGGTTCGCCACGCGAGTCCGCTAGGAGGGACCTCGCCATGAGGCGGTACGAGCCGACCGGCGCGCCTGGCGCCGGCAAGACCTCGATCCTGGCGGTGCTGGCCGACCGGGGGTAAGCCGTGGTCGGGGAGGCGGTGACGGCCGTGATCGGGCAGGCCCAGGCGCGCGGTGTGAGAGAGCCGTGGACGCATGCGGGGTTCATCGACGCGATCGTCGCCCGCCAACGGGACGCGCAGCAGGGTGCTGACCGGACCGGCTCGCCGTCCCCACCCGGCTTCGTCCGTCCAACGGCCGCTCGGCGGATCAGCTATGAGGCCTCGCTGGCGTTCGAGGAGGTTCACGAGCGGGTGTACGTGCGGCTGGGGTACGAGCTCGTCGACATCGCGTCAGGATCGGTGCAAGATCGGGCTGACGCGATCGAACGAGAGCTGCGGTGAACGGGGACGGGGACGGGATGGGGCTAGTCAGTCAGGGTACGGAGTCCCCGCGATCGGGTCTGTCACGAGTGTCGGGTCGTTCGTGGTTGCCCGGTGTGATCGTGCTGCTGTCCTGCGTGGCTGTGGCGGCAGTCTTGAGCACCCAGGCTGACCCGGAGGCGGCGCGCGCGGT
>JANYIP010000138.1 GCA_025361995.1 Streptomycetales bacterium
CGGTGCCGTGGACTGGAGCCACGCGACCGACGGTTCGATGGTCGCCTAAGACGGCCAGCGCGTGTTCACCGTCTCCGGCAGCGGGAAGATCGACACGTACGACCCGGTCACCGGGACCCCTGACTGGTCGATCCAGCTCTCCAACGTGATCTTCGGGGTGTGGGCGCCCACCACCTACGACGGGGTGCTCTACATCTCCACGTCGGGGCGGATGTATGCCGTCTCCGAGCTCGACGGAACCGTGCTGTGGTCGCTCTCGACGGCCCTGAGCCAGACCGGAGCCATCGTGGACGCCGATGCGAGCGGGGTCTACGTCGCGATCCCCTGTGCGCGGCACAACGGGTACACCCTCGACGGGGTGCAGCGTTGGCAGAGCTCGGCCAGCTGCACCGAGGACGGGTTCGCCGCGGCGGCTCACGGTGGCCTGGCGTACGTGATGGGCGACACTGCCGCGGCCAACCCGCCGGTCGTGAACCTGACGACGGGTGACGTCGTTGGATCCTGGACCGGCAGCGCCCCGCCGGCTTTCGACGCCACCAAGCGGTACGTCCGAGGGGGCAATGGCAACCCCGGCGACCTGACGGCGGTGACTTCGGCTGGCGCGACCGCGTGGAACTTCACCGGCGACGGACCGTTCGTGTCACCTCCCGACGTCGGCAACGGCCTGGTCTTCGTCGAGTCGAACCTCGGGACGCTGTACGCAGTCGACGCCGTCACGGGCCTGTCGGTCTGGTCGGGCGCCACAGGCGTCGCCTCGGTCGACAACGGCGCGTGGGCGGACGGCCGGGATGCCGGGAACGCGATGGGGCTGGTCATTGCCGGCAGCACCGTACTTGCGCCGAGTACGGGTGCCGACGGCAGCACCTGGGGTTCCCTGACGGCCTTCACGACCCGCTAGGTCTCACGTGCTTCACCGGAACGCGGCGATCACCTCGGCCATCGGCGCCAGCGACCGGGGGTCGGCGACCCGGACCATGACCTCGCTGACCCCGGCCTCGGCGAGCTCGCGAAACCGGCCGATGTGTTCTTGTACGGTGCCGGCGTTCACTGACGCCGCGTACGCGTCTGGGCCTTGCCCGCGAGGCCGACCCGCGTCGACGAGCTCGGCCACGTGCCGTTCGTCGGACCCCACGAGCACGGTCGACAGGTGGGTGAGTGCGACGTCCCGGCCGGTCTCGGCGCAGTGTGCACGCAGGACAGCGGCCTTGCGCCGGACGGTGGCCAGGTCGCCCATCACGTTCGCCGCGTCGGCATACTGCGCGGCCAGCCGGAGGGTGCGGCGCTCGCCACCGCCGCCGAGGATGATCGGCACGTGCTCCTGCAGCGGCCTGGGGTAGCAGACGGCTTCGGGCACGTCGAGCAGCCGACCGCGGTATGCCGGGCTCCCCGGCCCCCACATCAGCGGGAGCAGCTGGAGCGCGTCCTCGAGCAGGTCGTACCGCTCGGTGACCGGTGGGAACGGCCATCCGAACGCCGTGTGCTCCGCCGCGAACCAGCCGAGCCCGAGGCCGCAGACGGCGCGGCCGCCGCTGAGCACGTCGAGGGTGGCCACGATCTTGCCCAGGTGCGCGACGTTCCGGTACGTGATGCCGGTGACGAGCGTGCCGAGGCGGACCCGCTGCGTGCAGGCGGCCAGGTACGCCAACGTGGTGTAGCTCTCCAGGAAGTCGTCCCAGGCCCGGCCGACCTGCGGGACCTGCCGGAAGTGGTCCATCACGTACAGGGCGTCGAACCCCGCCCCCTCGGCCGCGACAGCCCTGCGGCGCAGCCAGGCGCGCAGCTCCGGCGCGCCGGACGGGGCGTCGAAGCTGCTCAGGTGCAGGCCGAAGCGCAGCCCGGTGGGCTCCTGCCGCTGCCGGGCGGCGGCTGCCCGCGCCCCGGTGAACGCCGGGCCCGCGGTCGACACGTGGACAGGTGCGAGCACCCGGGTGAAGCCCTCGTCGTCCAGGCCGGTGCGGACCCCGGCCCAGGTCCTCAGCTGGCGGGTCAGGACGTCGGCGGGGATCGGCCGGGGCCGGCCCCGGTTGCGGTCCCGGCACAGGGCCGGCGGGGTGTCGAAGGCCACGGCGACGCAGGGCAGGTCATGGACGCGGGCCAGCTCGATCCACCTGGCCCGGCGGGTGGCGTCCAGCCCCAGGGTGTCGACGACGGTCGTGAGCCGGCGACCCAGGCGCATCCGGACGATCTGGTCGAGCAGCACGAACGCGTCGTCGCTGGCGCCCAGGTTGTCCGGCGCCGCACCGGCGACGGCTCGGAGCCGGTCGCTGGACACGATCTGGTCCGCCGCGAAGTGCTCAGCCGCCCACGTGCTCTTGCCGGACGCGCCAGGACCGGCCAGCACCACCAGGCACGGCTGCGGCAGGTCGACCGTCTCCACATCCGGGACCGGCCCGGTCACCTCGGCGCGCTCGTCACGTGCTCAGTGTGCCGCGTCCGCCCTACCGGAACCGGGTCCCCGTGCACGGCACCGGCCGGCGACGCAGGAGCGCACGTTCGTCGGGGGCACTGGGCGGAACCCCCGCGGGCCGGGTCCCCCCGCCCTCCGGCCGGGAAGCCGTCCCGGCCTGCGCGGGCGGCTGGCCGCCGGCACCGCCCGGCACCGTCCCGGCCCTGCCGCGCCCGGTGGAGGTGGACGCTGACGCGGCCGGGCACGGGCCGGGCCGGGCCGGGCCGGGCCCCTTACCCTGACGGCATGGGCAAAGTCTTCGACGGCATCGACGAGGCACTGGGGGAGTGGCTCACTGCTCAGCCGGTGTTCTTCGTCGCGACCGCGCCGCTGGCCGGCGACGGCCCGGTGAACTGCTCGCCGAAAGGGTTGCTCGGCACGTTCGCGCTACTGGGACCGCGCACCGTGGCCTACCTCGACCTGACCGGCAGCGGTATCGAGACGGTTGCCCACCTACGGGAGAACGGTCGCATTGTGCTGATGTTCTGCGCGTTCGACGGCCGACCGAGGATCGTCCGGCTGCACGGCACCGGACGTGTGCTGGTGGCTGGTGACGAAGGGTTCGAGGAGCTGGTCGGCCGGTTCTCCAGCCATCCCGGGGTGCGGTCGGTGGTCGTGGTGGAGCTGAACCGGATCTCAGACTCCTGCGGCTACGCGGTGCCCAGGCTCGGCTATCTGGAGGACCGCGACGTGCTCGACCTGGACGCCACGAAGAAGGGCCCGGAGAAGCTCGCTGCCTACCGGGCCGACCGCAACGCCACCAGCCTGGACGGCCTACCGGGACTACCGGGCCTGCGGTCCCTGCCCGGGCCCCCCGTTCCTGCCCCGCCGCGCTGACCAGGACCGCAGCCCGCCCCGCTCCTCGCTCGTGCAGGCCGCCCCGGTTCACCCCGTGCGCCCAGTCGGCCGGGTCGCCCTGGCCGCCGGGCCGGCTGAAATGGGGGGCTCGGCCGTCGACGCCGCGGTGGCCGTCAGCGCGGCAGTGGCCAGGCCTGGCACCAGTGCCTTTCCCGTCTCAG
>JANYIP010000202.1 GCA_025361995.1 Streptomycetales bacterium
ATCCTCGGCAGCGTCCTGGTCGGCACGTACTAGTACAGCGACCAGCGTGGACGAACCACCGTTGGTCAGCCACATCTTCTGCCCCGTCAGCACCCACTCACCGGTCGCCTCATCACGCACCGCCCGCGACGTGATCGCCGACACGTCCGACCCGCACCCCGGCTCGCTCATCGAGAACGCGCCACGGACCTCCCCGGTCGCCATCCGCGGCAGGTAGCGCCGCTTCTGCTCGTCCGTCCCGTGCTGCATCAACATGTACGCCACGATGAAGTGCGTGTTGATGATCCCCGATACGCTCATCCACCCGCGGGCGATCTCCTCCACGCACAGCGCGTACGTCAGCAGCGACTCACCCAGCCCGCCGTACTCCTCCGGGATCATCAACCCGAAGATCCCCATCGCCTTCATGCCCTCGACGATGTCCGTCGGGTACTCGTCCGCATGCTCCAGACGCTGCGCGTTCGGGATGATCTCGCCATCGACGAAGTCACGGACCGCCGTCAAGATCTCGTGCTGGATGTCAGTCAGACCCTCGGTCTGCGCAAGCCTGCCCATGCGCCGAGTATGGCGCGCGGGTCTGCTCGTCGATCGACCCACCCCCGCCAGCGCTCCCGGTACAGAATTGACTCGCACCGCCCCTCGTGTCCTGCGAATGTGGGCCTATGAACGTCGAGCGCCTGCCGTCAGCCAGTGACTTCCTGGCGGCCACTCTCGAGCTCCGCGCCGCCGAGCCCCTGCTCACCAACGTCGTCGGGAGCGTCGCCGTGTCGGTCCAGCTCGGCCGCGTCTACGAGCGGGAGTTCTGGTGGGTCGTCCGGGACGGGACCGGGACAGTCGTGGGGTGCGCCATCCGCACCGCGCCGCACCCGCTGATCACCACACCGATGCCGATCGAAGCCGCCATGGCCCTGGGAAGTGCGGTAGTCGTCGCCGACCCGGACCTGACGCGCTGCACGGGACCCCGCGATGTCGTGGACGCCGTGCTGTCCGGGCTCACCGGTAGCTCCAGCGGCCGGGAGCGCAGGGTCGCGATGAGCGACCTCGTGTACGCGCTCGGCACCTACCTGCCGCCGCGTCCGGTCGACGGGGCAGCGAGACCAGCCACCGGCGAGGACCTCGACCTGCTCGAGGCCTGGCACCTGCAGTTCGGGATCGACGCCGGACTGCCCATGCACGACGCCCGCTCCTCGGTCGAGAGCAGGCTTGCCCAGCAGGCGCTCTGGCTGTGGGAGGTCGACGGGGAGCCCGTCTCGATGGCCGGTCACGCCAACCCGGTGGAGACTCCGGCGGGCGTCGTCGGTCGGGTCGGGCCGGTCTACACCCCGGCAGCCCTGCGGGGACGGGGCTACGGCTCGGCGGTCACCGCGGCGGTGGTCGAAGCGCTGCAGCCGCGGTGCGGGATGATCATGCTCTTCGCCGACGCCGCCAACCCGACCAGCAACAAGATCTACGCCGCCCTCGGCTTCGAGGCCGTAGCCGAAGTGGTCGAGGCCGAAGTGGTCGGCAAGCTTGATCAGAGTTGACCTGGTGTTCCGTCACACAGGAAGAAGGCAGTTCATGCAATCCGACATCGGGATGCTCACCGAGCGCAGCGACAACGCCATCAGTTGAGCAGGCGGGCGGCCTAGAGGCTGGAGGACAGCCAAGACACGGCCTTCGTGGATCTTCAGCGACTCGGACGACGCGGAGTGCTAGTCCGGCGGGGTGAAGGTCTGGGTCCGGGTCATGCCTGCGGCGCGGCCCTTGGCCGAGATCACGAGTGCCATCTTGCGCGAGGCCTCGTCGATCATCTCGTCGCCGAGCATGACGGCGCCCCGGGCCCCGCCGGCCGCGGAGGTGAAGTGCGCGTACGCGTCCAGGATCAGCTCGGCGTGCTCGTAGTCCTCCTGCCGCGGCGCGTAGACCTCGTTGCAGGCGTCGATCTGGCCCGGGTGCAGGCACCACTTGCCGTCGAAGCCCAGCGCCGCGGACCGGCCGGCGACCCGGGTGAACCCCTCCACGTCGCGGATCTGCAGGTACGGCCCGTCGATGGCCTGCTTGCCGTACGCCCGGGCCGCCATCAGGATCCGCATCAAGATGTAGTGGTAGGCGTCGCCCACGTCGTACCCCGGGGGCTGCTCCCCGACCACCAGGGACTTCATGTTGATGCTGGCCATGAAGTCGGCCGGGCCGAAGATGATCGTCTCGACCCGCGGGGACGCCGCTGCGATCGCGTCGACGTTGACCAGTCCGAGTGCGTTCTCGATCTGCGCCTCGATGCCGATCCGGCCGACCTCGTACCCCATCGTCTTCTCGACCTGAGTCATCAGCAGGTCCAGGGCAACCACCTGGTCGGCCGTCTGCACCTTCGGCAGCATGATCGCGTCGAGGTTCGGACCGGCGCCCTCGACCACCTCGACTACATCGCGGTAGGTCCACTGCGTGGTCCAGTCGTTGACGCGGACCACTCGGATGCGGTCGCCCCAGCCACCCTCGTTGAGGGCGGCCACGATGGTGCCGCGGGCGGCCGGCTTCGCGAGCGGCGCACACGCGTCCTCGAGGTCGAGGAAGACCTGGTCGGCGGGCAGCCCGCGGGCCTTGTCGATCATCTTCGGGCTGCTTCCCGGCACGGCCAGGCAGGACCGGCGGGAGCGGAGCACGCGCTCGGAAGTCGGGGTCATGCGGGCGACCCTACGCAGGGGGTAACGGCCCCGGTTCCGCGGGTCCCGGACCGCCGGACCTGATCACCATGGCCACCCCGCCGAGCAGCAAGGCAGCGGCCGGCAAGACGCCCCACGGAGGCAGCTGCCCCAGCCACACCGCGGCCAGGACCGCGGCGCCGGGCATCTCGAAGAGGATCGCCAGCGAGACCACCGTCGGCGAGGTCGTCCGCAGCACGACGTTGAACACCGAGTGCCCGAGCAGCTGCGCGCCGACCGTCAGCGCGGCCAGCTTGACCCAGGTGTCGGCCGGGTACCCGCCGAGCCCCTGGTGCCCGACGACGCACACCGCTGCGAGCAGCACGGCGCAGAACCCGTAGCAGACCAGCGTGTACGTCGCGGTGCTCAGGCTGCGGCGTACCTGCGAGCCGACGCTCACGTACATGGCGGCGAAGAAGCCACCGACCAGCGCGAGCAGGTCGCCGGCGACAGCCCGGCCGGACAGCGAGAAGTCCACCCCGGTCAGCACGACGACGCCGCCGAGGGCCACGGCCACCCCCCACCAGGCGCGGCGCGGCACGTGCTGCCCGAGCCGGGTGGCGACCAGCAGCGTCCACACCGGCTGGACCGCGACGAGCGCCGTCGACGACGCGACCGAGGTGTACCGCAGCGACGGCACCCAGGTCGCGAAGTGGAACGCCAGCAGCACCCCGGCCCCCAGCGTCAGGCCCCACTCCCGCCGCGACATCGCGGCCAGCTCGACTCGGTGCGCGAGCAGCGTGTACGGGGCGATCGCGGCAGTCGCGAAGGCATTGCGCCAGAAGGCGATCGCCAGGGCCGGTGCCACGGTGGCCGCGATCAGCGGACCGCTCGTCGACACAGCGGCGATCCCGACCGCCATCAGGGCGAGGTCCGCCCGCGGTGGCCGGCCCACAGCGCTTGCAGCGCTCGCTCCGGCGGTCACGGCGCCATCCTGGCAGGATCGTGCCCCGTGACCCCCGCGCAGGAGCCCGACCGCAGCAGGCTCGTCGCGGAGGCACTGCGCAAGTCGTCCGTGCTGTGGCTCACCCTGCCGACCGGCCCGCGGATCGCCTGGTACGTCTGGCACGACGGCGCCGCCTGCGTCGTGCACGAAGGGATCGAGCAGCACCTGCCCGGCCTCGCCGAGGCCGCGGAGGTCGAGCTGCTGGTCCGCAGCAAGGACACCGGCAGCCTGCTCGTGACCGTCGACGCCGCGGTCGAGCCGGTCGAACCCGGCGGCGACCGCTGGCCGGCCACGG
>JANYIP010000213.1 GCA_025361995.1 Streptomycetales bacterium
GGCTTCCGCGACCCGTCGGGCAACAGCGTCCGGCTCGCGCAGCGCACCCCGATGCCCTGACCCCGAGCCTCTCGAATCTCGGCGGCAGGGCGAAGAGTGGGCGCAGAGGGACTTGAACCCCCGACCACCTGCTTGTAAGGCAGGTGCTCTACCAACTGAGCTATACGCCCGGAAGGCTGCTCCGGAAACCACCGGAGCCTACCGAAAGCTCACGCGGCGGCGTGCAGACCGGAGAGCACCCGCTCGTACTCGTCGGGGTCGCGCGCATCACCGATCTCGTTAATGACGATCCAGCGGACCACGCCGGCCTTGTCAATGATGAAGGTCCCCCGCTTGGCCGCACCCTTCGCCCCGACGAAGACGCCGTACGCCTGGGCTGCAGCACCGTGCGGCCAGTGGTCGGCGAGCAGCTGGAACTTGTACCCCTCCTGCTCGGCGAAGACGCGCAGCGAGAACTTGGTGTCGCAGGACACGGCGAGGGTGACGGTGTCGTCGTTGTCGAAGTCGCCCATCCGGTCGCGGATCGAGCACAGCTCGCCGGTGCACACGCCGGTGAAGGCCCACGGGTAGAAGACGAGCACCACGTTCTTGCTCCCCCGGTACTGCGACAGCGTGACGGACTCCCCGTGCTGGTTGGGCAGGGTGAAGTCGGGGGCCTCCTGGCCAACCTCGATCATGTGGTTCGTCTCCTCGGGCGCGCGGGAAGTGCGGCAAGTGTGAGCCGGGCGGCTGCGCGTTCGAGCGTACGGCAGGATCTGGGCGTGACCGCAGCGGCCCTAGTTCCTTCGCCCGGCGAGCAAGGCGTGCTGTCGAGCGACGCCGACGGAGCAGGCGCCCGGGCGCTGGCCTGCTGGGACGGCCTGATCGCGCTGGCCGAGAAGGCGGACCTTCACGCGGTCGCCCGGGCCAAGGGACGGCTGGGCCGTGAAGTCCTCCTGCCGCTGGGCAATTGGCCGCAGACCCGCTCCCTCGAGCAGATCCTGGCCGACGCACGCGCCGGACGTACGACGCCACCGGTCGACCTGGAGCTCGAGGAGCGCGAGGTCCTGGCCGCGCACGCCGGCGCTACTAACACCGAGGTAATCGACGGGCTCCGCGCCTCGCGGGACGACCTCGCAGCCTTCCTGGACTCCGGCCCGGACGAGGACCTCGCCCTGCCGACGGCATCGCCGCTGGGACCACTGCCGGTGCTGACCCTGCTGCACGCGATCGCGTACCAGCTGGCTGTCTGCGCCCTCGACCTCGAGCCGTGCGGGGCGACGCCACCGGACGACCTCCTGGAGCGGGGGGTGGTCGCGCTCGTCGACACGACCGGTGCGCTGGCGGCCCGGCAGGGCATCCAGGGCTCGATCACGGCGATCATGCCGGGCTCGGTCTGGGGGTTCGCGGCGCAGGACGGCTCGTGGCGGACGGCGGAACTCCCCCGCTGGGTCGGTACCCCGGACGGCCCCGCGGTGCAGGCCCGTGCCCGGGTGATCCTCGACGTCACCTCGGGCCGCAACCTGAACGTGCCCGGGCTCTGGCGGGACGGTTCGCTGGTCACCCACGACACGGCCGGGCTCGCGAGGCTGACACCGGTGCTGGATCAGGTCCCGGGGATCCCGGGCGGTACGGCCCTGAAGGCAGCGTCGAGGGCATTCTCGGGCGTGGGCCGGATCCTGGGCATGCTGCCGGGCTGGCCCCTGTAGACAGCGCCCGAGCTAGCGCCGAGAGGACTTCGGCGTCACGAGGCGGGTCCCGGACCAGTCCGGGGCGGCCGCGACGCTCGAGGTGGCGGACAGGCCGGCGGTGGGTGCCGCCTCGCCGATGTCCGACGGCTCGACGTGCCCGGATCGCCCCGACTTGGGTGTGAGCAGCCAGATGACCCCGCCAGAACCCAGCGTGGTGAGCGCGTCCACCAGTGCGTCGACGAGGTCGCCGTCGTCGTCGCGCCACCAGAGGAAAACGACGTCCACGACGTCGTCGTACGTCTCATCGACGAGCGAGGTGCCGGTGGCTGTCTCGACGGCGACCCGCAGGTCCTCGTCGCAGTCTTCGTCCCAGCCGAGCTCCTGCACCACCTGGCCCTGCTGCAACCCCAGCCGGCCCG
>JANYIP010000218.1 GCA_025361995.1 Streptomycetales bacterium
GGTTCGCTCGGGGAGTACATCCGCGAGCAGCGCGAGCAGGCCGAGGTCTCGCTTCGCCAGCTCGCCAAGCTGGCCGGCGTGTCCAACCCGTACCTCAGCCAGATCGAGCGTGGCCTGAAGAAGCCGAGCGCCGAGATCCTCCAGCAGATCGCCAACGGTCTGCGCATCAGCGCCGAGACGTTGTACGTCCGCGCCGGGATCCTCGAGGAGCGCCAGGGTGACCCTGTGGTCGCCTCCGCAGTCCTCGCCGACCCCAGCCTGACCGAACGACAGAAACGCGTGCTGCTCGACGTCTACGCATCCTTCTGCCGCGAGAACGCGCACTCACCCACCGAATGATCGGAAGGAAAGCCATGTCAATCCTGAACGAGATCACCACCACTGCGGTCGACGCTGTCGGCACCCTGCGGACCAAGGCAGCCGGCGTCGTCGTCGACGTGCGCAAGCAGCTCCCCGCGGTCGAGCCGAAGAAGGTTCAGTCCGTGGTCGTCGAGGGCGCCATCTCCGCGCGCAAGCAGTTCATCGACCTGACCGCGCGTGGCGAGAAGATCGTCCGCGACCTCACCGGCCGCACGGCCCCCGAGGTCCGCAAGGCCGCCACCTCGCGCAAGCCCGCGACCGCAGCGACCGCTGCCAAGCGGACCGCCGCACGCAAGACGACAGCGGTGAAGCGTACGGTCAAGAAGGCCGCGCCAGCCCCCAAGAAGTAGTCGCCCGAACTAAGGTCGACCTATGACGGTCGTCAACCTGGTCAACCTCGCGCTCTCGATCGTCACGTTGGCGATCAAGGTCGGGGCATTCGGTGACGCCGTCATCAGGCCGGCCGATGCGTTCAAGGCGGTCGACAAGCTGCCCAAGGCGTTCTGGCTGATCGCCCTCGGGCTGTCAGCCGGTGCACAGGTGGCGACCGCAGCGGCGATCGGACTGGCGGGCAGCTGGAACGGTGTCGTCGGCCTGATCGGCGTCGTCGTCGCCCTCGTCTACATCTTCGGCATCCGTCCGCTGGTCATCGGGTACGGCGGCCGGCGTAAGGGCGGCGGGCGCTCGTCGTCCGACGGCCCTTGGTAGTCGCTCGCTAGCTGCTGCTGCTGGGCCGGACGATGCGGAAGGCGTCGAGCTCGACCCCGTACCACTGCGAGGTCGAGCCGATCGCCGTCATCCCGAGCCGTCGGGTGACCGCGACCGACGGCTCGTTGCCGGGATAGATCACCGCGTACACCTGCTCGACACCAGCCGCCCAGGCGCGTTCCAGAGCGCCCTGGGCGGCTTCTGTCGCGTACCCGTGGCCCCAGTGGTCCGGGTGCAGGTGCCAGCCGATCTCGATGTCTGCTGAGGGCGCCCCGCTGGCATCGGGCATCGGGGCGAGCACGACCGTCCCCACCGGCGTACCGGTGGCGCGCACCTCGATCGCCCACACGCCGAACCCGGCGTCGCGGCGCTGCGCCCAGCGGTCCACCGTGGAGTGCATGGACTCCACCGACTCGGCCACCTTCGGCTCGGCACCGAGCCAGTGGACGACCTCCCACCGGCGGTAGATCTCGTACATGACCTCGACGTCGCCGTGCGTCCACGGGCGGACGTCGAGCCGAGGTGTGGCGTACACGACCTCGGTCGGCTCCATCCCGCCATCCTCTCAACCCACCTCGCTGTTCCGTCCATCGAGCACTCGGGGTGCGGAGGTGGGCAGGAATCGGGGAGGATCGTCCGACGTTGCACACTGAGGCCGTTCAGGGACGTGGGTGCTCTGGCGGCGAGGACAGGAGAGTGGGTCGTGAGCGGTCCGCGGCGCATCGCGATGCTCTCCGTCCACACCTCACCGCTCGACCAGCCCGGTACCGGCGACGCGGGCGGCATGAACGTGTACGTCGTCGAGCTCGCGCGCAGGCTCGCGGCGCAGGGCTGCGAGGTCGAGATCTTCACCCGGGCCACCCGCAGCGACCTCCCGCCAGCGGTGCAGATGTCCGACGGGGTCGTCGTCCGGCACGTCGTCGCTGGGCCCTTCGAAGGACTCGCCAAGGAAGACCTCCCCGGTCAGCTCTGCGCTGTGACCCGCGGCGTCCTGCGGGTCGAGGCGCGCAACGAGCCGGGCTACTTCGACCTCGTGCACTCCCACTACTGGCTGTCCGGCCAGGTTGGTTCGCTGGCCGCTGAGCGTTGGCACGTCCCGCTGGTGCACTCGATGCACACGATGGCCAAGGTCAAGAATGCCGCCCTCGCCGAAGGCGACTGTCCCGAGCCCAGCGCTCGGGTGATCGGCGAGGAGCAGGTCGTCGACCTCGCTGACCGGCTGGTGGCCAACACCCCGGACGAGGCGGCTCAGCTCGTCGACCTCTATGGGGCGGACCCCGCCAAGGTCGCCAGCGTCTTCCCCGGGGTCGACCTCGAGCTCTTCACCGCGGCGGGTCGCCCCGCCGCTCGGCAACGCCTGGGACTGGCCACGGACGCGGTGGTCTTGCTGTTCGTCGGCCGGATCCAGCCGTTGAAGGCACCCGACGTCCTGCTCCGCGCCGCTGCCCTCATGCTCGCCGACGATCCGACCCTGCGTGAACGTCTCGTGGTGGCCATCGTCGGCGGGCCTTCCGGCAGCGGCCTGGCCCATCCGACCCACCTCGACGAGCTGGCCACCCGGCTGGGCATCCGCGACGTCGTGCGCTTCATGCCGCCGGTCGCCCAGAGCGGCCTCGCCGACTGGTACCGGGCGGCGACGGTCGCCGTGGTCCCGTCGTACAACGAGTCGTTCGGGCTGGTCGCGGTGGAGGCGCAGGCCTGTGGCACCCCGGTCGTCGCGGCTGCCGTCGGTGGGCTGCGTACTGCCGTTGCGGACGGCGAGTCGGGGATCCTCGTGGCTGACCACGACCCGCGCTCGTGGTCCGCGGTGCTCGCCGGGCTGGTCGTCGCTCCTGACCGGTTGGCCCGGCTCGGCGCGGGTGCCACGCGGCAGGCCGCCCGGTTCGGCTGGCCGGCGACCGCTGACGCCATGCTCGACGTGTACGCAGGGGCGATGGAGGACCACCGCCGGCGACTGCTGGAGGAAGCCCACGCGGGTGCCCGTTGAGCGCGGCTAAGCTCGCCGAGCTCGACCTGATCATCGCGGCCACGCTGGACGAGCGTGAGCTGGCGTACGAGCGGACTGCGCCGGGCGCGTACTTCGTGACGTTGCCGGGCGTGCACAAGCTCGCCACCTCTGCCTGGCTCGTCGTCGGGGACCACAGCCTGTTCGTCCAGGCGTTCGTGGTCCGTCGTCCGGACGAGAACCAGGCCGCGTTCGCCCAGTACCTGCTGGAGAAGAACACCCGGATGTACGGGGTCCACTTCTGCGTCGACCCGGTCGGCGACATCTACCTGGTCGGGCGTACGCCGTTGGCGGCGGTCTCGCCGGACGAGATCGACCGGCTGCTCGGCTGTGTCCTGACCTACGCCGACGAGAGCTTCGACGCCCTGCTCGAGCTGGGCTTCGCGACGTCGATCCGGCGCGAGTGGGCCTGGCGGGTCAAGCGCAGCGAGTCCCTGGCCAACCTCGCCGCCTTCGCCAAGTTCGCCGACCCGGCGAAGAATTCATAGTTCGCCGACCCGGCGAAGAATTCATAGCGCGCCGACCCTGCTCGGTAGGGTTTCGGGCATGTCGCAGACGTACACCCTGATCCTGCTCCGCCACGGCGAGAGCGAGTGGAACGCCAAGAACCTCTTCACCGGCTGGGTCGACGTGGCCCTGTCCGAGAGGGGGACGGCGGAGGCTGCCCGCGGCGGCCGGCTGCTCGCCGAGGCCGGCGTGCTGCCCGACCTCGTGCACACTTCGGTGCTGCGCCGCGCGATCACCACGGCCAACCTCGCGCTCGACGGCTGCGACCGAGGATGGGTCCCGGTCCGGCGCTCGTGGCGGCTCAACGAGCGGCACTACGGCGCGCTCCAGGGCAAGGACAAGAAGCAGACGCTGGCCGAGTACGGCGAGGAGCAGTTCATGCTGTGGCGCCGGTCGTACGACACCCCGCCACCGCCGATCGCCGACGACGACGAGTTCAGCCAGGTCGGTGACGCGCGCTACGCCGGGCTGGCCCCCGAGACGGTGCCCCGGACCGAGTGCTTGAAGGACGTCGTCGCCAGGATACTCCCCTACTGGTACGACGCGGTGGTCCCCGACCTGCGCCACGGTGACACGGTTCTGGTGACCGCGCACGGCAACTCGCTGCGTGCGCTGGTCAAGCACCTCGACGGGATCCCGGACGGAGCGATCGCCGGCCTCAACATCCCGACCGGCTTCCCGCTGGTCTACCGCCTGGACGCGTCGCTGCGGCCTCTGACTGCCGGCGGGGAGTACCTCGACCCGGCCGGCGCCGCTGCCGCCATCGAGGGCGTCAAGAACCAGGGTCGCTAGCCGGTCAGGTGCGCGAGCGCTCGCCGATCACGAGGTAGATGACCCGGCGGGCGACGCTCACGACGTGGTCGGCGTACCGCTCGTAGTACCGATTCAGCAACGTGACGTCGACGGCCTGGTTGACCGGTCCGGGCTCCTGGCTGAGCAAGATGTCCAGGACCTGGCGGTGCAGCGCGTCCATCCGATCGTCGTCGGCTTCGATCTCGCGGGCCAGCTCGAGGTCCTTGGAGCCCAGCACCTCGGCCATCTTGGCGCCCATCCGGTCGGCGACCGTGGCCATCTCACGGAACTGCTCAGCCACGTTGGAGGGGACCGCGCTGTCCGGGTACCGCATCCGGGCAGTCTTGGCCACGTGCTGGGCGAGGTCGCCCATCCGCTCGAGCGTGGTGCTGATCCGCATCGACGCCAGCACCATCCGCAGGTCGGTGGCGACCGGCTGCTGCAGGGCGATCAGCTCGGTCGCGGCGAGCTCGACCTCCTGGTTGATCGAGTCGATCTCCACGTCCGACTCGATGACGGCCTCGGCCTTCTCGCGGTCGGCCTCGAGCAGCGCCACGGAGGCGCGGTGCATCATCGTGGCCACCAGGCGGCTCATGGACACGAGCTCGTCCGTGATGGCGTCGAGGGAGTCGTGGTAGGCGTCGCGCATGTCGGGTCGCTCCACTGTCTAGGGTTGCAGCCAGTTTACGGTGGCGCACAGCCACTATCCCTGGCCGTCAGTGAACGGGGCCAGGCTCCCTGGTGAACAATTGGCAACGGGCCGACTCACATCCGCTCCACGAGCCCCTTACGCCCTCTTGTACCCCGTCGTCCGCCCTACCATCAAGATGTGGATCCCACAGATGCGGCGCTGCTCGGTGGAGCCCTCGGCGTGCTCGTGGGCGCAGGGGGCCTGCTGGCGTTCCGTCTCTCCGAGCGTGAGCAGCTCGCCGAGCCCGATCCGGTCGAGCCGCTGCTGCCCCCCGGCGCCACCGCGGTCCTGAGTGCCCTGCGCTCCGGCTCGGTCGTGGTGGACGCGGCGGAGGCGGTGGTCTGGGCGAGCACCACGGCGTACGGATGGGGGCTCGTACGCGACGGGCGGCTGACGGACGAGGAGATCGTCCGGACGGTGCGCACGGTCCGCAGCAGCGGCGAGGTGGCCACTCTCGACGTCGAGCCGCGCAAGCGTCGCCGTGGCGGACCCCGGCTGCTGCTCAGCGTCCGGGTCGCCCCGCTGACCTCCGACCTCGTCGTGGTCCTCGCTGAGGATCGGTCCGAGCTGGCCCGCGTCGACGACGTACGCCGGGACTTCGTCGCCAACGTCTCGCACGAGCTGAAGACGCCGGTCGGGGCGCTGTCCTTGCTGGCCGAGGCGGTCGAGGGGGCGGCCGAGGACCCCGCGGCGGTGCTCCGCTTCGCCAGCCGGATGCAGCACGAGGCGGCCCGGCTGTCGTCGATGGTCAACGAGCTGATCGAGCTCTCCCGGCTGCAGAACGACGACGTCGGCGCCCACTCCACCCTGGTCCCGATCGACGACGTCATCGCCGACGGGTGCGACTTCGTCCGTACCGCGGTGGCTGCCAAGCAGATCGACCTGCGGGCGACCGGGGAGCACGGGCTGGTGGTCGAGGGAGTCCGCGAGCAGCTCGTCACCGCGCTGCGCAACCTGCTGGACAACGCGGTCAACTACAGCCCGGAACGGACCCGCGTGGTGGTCGCGGCGCACGCCGTCGAAGACCGGGTGGAGATCAGCGTCGCCGACCAGGGCATCGGGATCACTGAGGCCGACCAGACCCGGGTGTTCGAGCGCTTCTACCGGGTGGACCCGGCGCGCTCACGGGCCACCGGTGGCACCGGGCTCGGCCTCTCGATCGTCAAGCACGTCTGCGCGAACCACGGCGGTGACGTCGTCGTCTGGAGCGCCGAGGGCTCGGGCTCGACCTTCACCCTGCGACTGCCTGCGGCCACCGCGCCGCCGGCGACGCCGATGGACGACCCGTCCACGCTCATCCCCCCGCTCCGGAAGGTGGTCCCGTGACCCGGGTGCTCGTGGTCGAGGACGAGGAGTCGTTCAGCGAGGCCCTGTCGTACATGCTCCGCAAGGAGGGGTACGAGGTGGCCGTGGCGGACACTGGTACCGGTGCGCTGGAGGAGTTCGACCGCTCCGGCGCCGACCTCGTGCTGCTCGACCTCATGCTGCCCGGCCTGTCCGGGACCGAGGTCTGCCGCCAGCTGCGGCAACGCTCGAACGTCCCGGTGATCATGCTGACCGCCAAGGACGGCGAGGTCGACAAGGTGGTCGGGCTCGAGCTGGGTGCCGACGACTACGTCACCAAGCCGTTCTCGTCCCGTGAGCTGGTGGCCAGGATACGAGCCGTGCTGCGCCGCGGCGCCGAAGCCGAGGAGCTGATCCCGGGGACCATTGAGGCGGGACCGGTGCGGATGGACGTCGAGCGGCACGTGGTGACCGTCGGCGGCAAGTCCGCGCCGATGCCGCTCAAGGAGTTCGACCTGCTGGAGCTGCTGCTCCGCAACGCCGGGCGGGTGCTGACCCGGATGCAGCTGATCGACCGCGTCTGGGGCTCCGACTACGTCGGCGACACCAAGACGCTGGACGTCCACGTGAAGCGGCTGCGGGCGAAGGTCGAGCCCGACCCGGCCAACCCGCGCTACCTGGTCACCGTGCGAGGGCTGGGCTACAAGTTCGAGCCGTGATCAGCCGCCGGACACCAGGCTCGTCGCGTTCATCACCAGAGCGCTGAGCGAGACCGTACCCGCGGTGGCGAAGCGGAACGTCACCGTCGCGATCTCGCCCTGCCGGCGGGTGAACGAGTCGAGGAAGACGTGGCTGCCGCCCGGTCCGAGCACGATTGCGGCTCCCGGGGGGATCGTGATCTGGCCGCCGGGGATGGGGACCGTCGCGGCCCCCGTCACCGAGATCCCGGTGAGGCTGTCCGGCGCGGGGGACACGTCCGTGCCGCCGACCGTGCCGTTGCCGTCGGCGTCGCCACCGATGCTCACGATCGTCGCGTAGAGCTCGGAGTGGCCGCCGTCGGCGCTCTGCACGATCACGACGTTGCGGATCCGCAGGTTGCCGATCTGGGCGACCGAGCCGTTCGACGGGGCGTACGGCTGGTTGGTCGTCGCGTTGAAGCCGGCGGCGCACCCGGTCGCCGTGAGACCGACGAACACTGCGGTGACGACCACCGAGGCGACGCGACGGGTGCTGCGGCTCACGGCACGGACTCCAGTCTCGAACGGGTGGGACGGTCTCGAACGGGTGGGACGGGTCTCGAGCGGGACCAGCCTACCGACGACTCCTCACGCCAGTGCGGCTCCCCGGGCCAGAAGCAGTGCGACGACAGCCAGGGCCGCGACGACGGTCAGCGCGAAGGGCGCCCGCGACTCCTCGCCCCACCTGACCGCGAAGGCCGCGAGCAGCAGGACCGCGGTCACGGCGAGCAGCGCGATCCCGGCTGTACCCGGCTGTCCCGGGGGCGCGAAGGCGAGCACCACCGCGGCGACCCCGAGCAGCGCCGCCGCCAGGCCGCGGGTGCGTAGAGGGCCGAGGCGCTGCGGCAGTCCGAGCACCCCAGCCGCGATGTCGGCGGCGAGGTCGGGCAGGGTGTTGGCCAGGTGTGCGACGACGCCGAGCAGAGCGCCCGCGACCATCGCCCACAACGGCGGCCAAGCGGGTGGGCGCAGGGTCAGCGTGGCGACTGCCGGCAGCGCGCCGAAGCTGATCGCGAAGGGGACGAAGGACACCACCCACCGCTTCGCCCCCAGGTCGTACGCCCAGCCGCCCGCGACCGCCACCAGGTGGACGAGGCCCGGCTGCCACCCCAGCGCGAGGGAGAGGACCACGCACACGGCGAGGGAGACTCGGGCGGCGCCCAGCACCGCGGTGGCCGAGAGCACGCCCAGTGCCACCGGCTTGTCGGGACGCCCCGCCGCGGTGTCCCGGTCACGGTCCACCGCGTCGTTGCACCAGCCGATCGAGAGCTGGCCGCTGAGCAGGGCCGCTGCCAGCAGCGCGCAGCGACCCGCTGGCGCACCGGCGGCGGCGGCCAGGGCGGTCCCGATCGACATCACGGCCAACGACGGGCCCGGGTGGGTTGCCTTGACCAGGGCTGCTGCGGTCGTACCGGTCACGGAGCGGCGGAGGGCGCGCCTGGTCGCTCCAGCTGCGCAAGCGCGGGCTCAAGCCGCTGAGTCGGGGAGATGTCGCGGATCACAGCGCCCACCACGCCGTCCTCGTGCATCAGCACACCGGTGATCCCCACCGGGTCGTACGTGGAGGTCAGCACGTCCCGGACGTCGACGGCGACGAGCCCGCTCTGGCCGAGCTCGGTGGCGTTGAGGTCCTCGAGCTGCTTCGTCTGGTCTGCCGGGCCGGCGAGGACCAGGCGCAGGCCGTACTCGCGCCCCTGCGTGAGGAGGCTGCGCAAGGTGTCCCCGCAGTCCTTGCAGCTCACCGGGACCAGCACGATCAGCGCTGGGCGGGCGCTGCGCAAGGGGACCCGGGTCCCGTCGATGGAGAGCTCGGTGTCGGGCAGCAGGCCGCCCACCGTCCCCACCTCGCCCGGGGGGTTCGTGGCCAACGGGGCGAGCAGCGCCGCCGGCGACCCGGCGCTGGGCGCGAAGATCGTCAGCGAGCTGCCGATCACCGCGACGGCCGCGAGGGCGAGCACGACCATCGGCGCCGAGACCCCGAAGCGCCCCAGCCGCAACCGGTGGATCCGGGCCCAGAGGCCGGCCAGACCTGGCGGCAGGTCAGCGCCGTCGCGGCGGCTGCGGAGCTCGTCCAGGTAGGCCGCCCGGTCGGCGTCGAGGCTGCGTGGGTCGTCAGGGACGAGCAGCGCCAGGCCCTCGAGCTCGAACGCGTCGAGGTCGTCGTGCCGCCCGTCCGGGCCCGGCGCGCCGCTCATCGGCCACTCATGAGGCCAAGTATGCACCGCTGGCGCCCAGCACGCGCTGCTACGGATGTCAACCCCTCGCACGGGTTCACTTGCCGTCATCGGGTTCGCCTGGCAAGCCTCTGACCTGCGCAAACGCGGCAAGGCCGCCCCGATCGGCGTGTTACTCTTGAGGTCCAGAAAGGGGCATCTGACACATGTCGTTCAATGTCGGCGAGACCGTCGTCTACCCCCATCACGGCGCAGCCCTCATCGAGGCTGTCGAGACCCGCACGATCAAGGGTGTCGACAAGATCTACCTCGTCCTCAAGGTGGCTCAGGGCGACCTGACCGTGCGCGTGCCCGCCGACAACGCCGAGTTCGTCGGCGTACGTGATGTTGTCGGCGCTGAGGGGCTGGAGCGGGTCTTCCAGGTTCTGCGCATGCCCCACACCGAGGAGCCGACCAACTGGTCGCGGCGCTACAAGGCCAACCTCGAGAAGCTCGCGTCCGGTGACGTCATCAAGGTGGCTGAGGTCGTCCGCGACCTGTGGCGCCGTGAGCGTGAGCGTGGACTGTCCGCCGGCGAGAAGCGGATGTTGGCCAAGGCACGCCAGATCCTTGTGTCCGAGCTCGCACTTGCCGAGAAGACCAATGAGGACAAGGCCGAGACCATCCTCGACGAGGTGCTCGCCTCCTAGCAGCCCCTCGTCCCGCTCAGTCTGGCGCGACGGTGCCGGGCGCGACTCGGGGAGGGCGTTGATCGTGGCCCCTCGTGTGTCGCGCATGCCCAGCGCTGTGGTCGAGCTGCTGCGGCTCTGCGTCGTCATCTTCTTCGCCGGCCTCGGCTACGAGGTTGCGCTGCTCGTCGAGAACTCCGGGCACCGTGACGCTCTCGGCGGGGTCGACCCGCTGTGGGTCGGGCTCCTGCTGGGTACTGGGCTGGGCTTCGTCCTCGGCGGTGTCCTGGGCCGGGCCACCGAGCGCACTGTGGCGCGTACCGAGCGGTCGCTGCACGACGTCTCCGCAGAGCACATCGTGGCCGGAGTCTTCGGAGCGATCATCGGCGTCGTCGCCGGTTCCGCCATCGCGTGGCCCATCTTCCTGATCGGCGACCGCCTGCTCGCAGTACCGCTCTTCGCCTTCGTCCTGGTCACTCTCGCCCTCCTCGGGTACCGGGTCGGGGTCTCCCGCCGTGAAGGCATGCTCAGGCTCTTCGGCGCGACCGCCGGCATGGCTCCCCGGCAGACGTCGACCTCGTTCCTTCCTCGGATCGTGGACACGTCCGTCGCGATCGACGGCCGGATCATCGACGTCGTCCGCGCTGGCTTCCTGGGCGGCCAGATGCTGGTTCCCGCCCCGGTCCTCGCCGAGCTGCAGGGCTTGGCGGACGCTAGCGACGAGCTGCGTCGTGGCCGTGGCCGTCGGGGCCTGGAGGTCCTGGAGACGCTCCGCCGCGAGCCGGGCGTCGAGATCGTCGTCATCGACGACGAGGCGGTCGGCGTTCCCGAGGTCGATGCCAAGCTCGTACGCATGAGCCTGGACCGAGGCGCCGCGCTGCTCACCCTGGACACCAACCTCGCGAAGAGCGCCGCGCTCGCCGGCGTCCGCGTCCTCAACCTGCACTCCCTGGCCATCGCGCTGCGTCCGCCGGTCGTGGCCGGCGACGAGGTCACCGTCCTGCTGACCAAGCCCGGCAAGGAGTCGGGACAGGCCATCGGGTACCTCGACGACGGCACGATGGTCGTCGTCGAGCGCGCTCGCGACGGGGTCGGCTCCGAGGCTCTGG
>JANYIP010000222.1 GCA_025361995.1 Streptomycetales bacterium
AGTAGTTGCACGATGGACTGGCGTCACCGTTCCGCGTGCCGCGACGAAGACCCCGAGCTGTTCTTCCCGATCGGGAACACCGGGCCGGCACTGCTCCAGATCGAAGAAGCCAAGATCATCTGCCGCCGTTGCGAGGTACGCGAGTCGTGCCTGTCATGGGCGCTCGAGTCCGGACAGGACCACGGCGTCTGGGGCGGAATGTCGGAGGACGAGCGGCGTGCGCTCAAGCGGCGTACCGCGCGTGCCCGGGCCCGAATGAGCTAGCTCGACACCATCACCACGTCGACGCCCGGTCCCCTTCGGGGGGCCGGGCGTTCGTGCTAGTGCTCGACCGAGATCTCCAGGGCGACCCGGGTCCCGCCCGACTCGCGCGGCTCCACGACGAGATGACCCCCGAGCTCGCCCTCGACGAGGGTGCGGACGATCTGCAGCCCGAGCCGCTCGGACGTGGCCAGGTCGAACCCCGGCGGCAGGCCCACACCGTCGTCCAGGACCTCGACCTGCAGCCGGTTGCCGTCGCGCTCGGCCACCACGTACAACGATCCCGGCGTTCCGGGGCTGCCGCCGAGCCCGTGCTCGACCGCGTTCTGGACCAGCTCGGACAGGGCAACAGCCAGCGGCGTCGCCACCTCGGCCGGGATGACCCCGAAGCTGCCCTTGCGGGTCGGGCGTACGCCGCCCTCGCTGCTCGACACCTCGGCGACCATCGCCAGCACCCGATCGGCGACCTGGTCGAACGGCACCGACTCGTCGGGCGTGGTCGACAACAGCTCGTGGACGAGCGCGATGGACGCCACCCGCCGCACCGCCTCGTCGAGGGCTCCGCGGGCCTCCGGCAGCTCGGTGCGTCTTGCCTGCAGACGCAGCAGCGCGGCGACGGTCTGCAGGTTGTTCTTCACCCGGTGGTGGATTTCGCGGATCGTCGCGTCCTTGGTGAGAAGCTCGCGCTCGCGGCGGCGCAGCTCGGTGACGTCGCGGACCAGCACCACGCCGCCGATGCGCGCCCCGGCGGCGAGCACCGGGATCGCACGCAGCGCCACGATCGTGCCCTTGCCCTCGACCTCGACCCCGCGTGCCGTACGTCCCCCGGCCACTGCCACCAAGTCCTCGTCGACCGGCCCGCGGCGCGGCACGAGCTGGCGGGTCACCGAGTCGAGCCGACTGCCCACGAGGTCGGCCGCGAGCCCGAGCCGGCGGTAGGCCGAGAGCGCGTTGGGGCTGGCGTACGTGACGGTTCCGTCGACATCGAGGCGCACCAGGCCGTCCCCCGCCCGCGGCGAGGAGTCGAGCCCCTCCAAGCCGCCCGGGAAGGGGAAGCTGCCCTCGGCAACCATCCGCGCAAGCTGGTCGGCCACCTCGACGTACGCCGTCTCCAGGCGCCCTCTTGTCCGCGACGTCGCCGGGTCGGCGTGCCGGGCGATCACCGCGACGACCCGGCCGTCCTCGCCACGGACCGGCAGGGCTTCGGCGGGGGCCAGCGCGTGCTCGGTCCGGCTGCGGACGACCCGCCCCAGCTCTAGGGCCTCGTCGAGGAGCGGCCGCCGCCCGCGCGGCAGGAACGTGCCGACGAGATCGTCAGCGAACACCGTCGCCCCTGTGGTGGGGCGCATCTGGGCGCCGGCGACGTAGCCGGAACCGTTCCAGGTCGGCAGCCACAGGACCAGGTCGGAGAAGGCGAGGTCGGCCAGCAGCTGCCAGTCGGCGAGCAGCAGGTGCAGCCGGTCGAGGTCTGCGTCGCTGAGGTCCGTGTGCCGCTGGGTGACGTCGTTGAGACTGGGCACGAGACCCAAGGGTACGTCGTCCGCTGAACCGCTGTGCCAGGATCACGCGGTGACCACCCAGCCGCCGGAGCCGTTCGGGTGGCTCGACGCGCACGCATCAGCCCGGACCGAGGCAGGGCTGCGACGCCGCGTCCAACCGCGCGAGGCCCACGACCCGCTCCTCGACCTCGCGTCCAACGACTACCTCGGGCTGTGCCGCGACGCACGGGTCGTCGCCGGCGCCGCGGAGGCGCTCCGTACCTGGGGGGCCGGCTCCACCGGGTCGCGCCTGGTGACCGGCTCCACCACCTTGCACGCCGAGCTGGAACAAGCGTTGGCCACCCTCACCGGGCAGCCGTCGGCGCTGGTCTTCTCGTCCGGGTACCTCGCCAACCTCGGCGCCGTCTGCGCGCTGTCCGGGCCCGGTTCGCTGGTGGTCAGCGACGCCCACAACCACGCGTCGATCGTGGACGCGGCCCGGCTCTCGCGTGCCAGGGTGGTGGTGGTCCCGCACCTCGACGTGACCGCCGTCGAGGCCACCCTGGCCGGGCGCGCCGAGGAGCGCGCGCTGGTCGTCACTGACGCTGTCTTCTCGGTCGACGGTGAGCTGGCACCGCTGGTCGAGCTGGCCGACGTGTGCGCGGCAGCCGGAGCCGGGCTGCTGGTCGACGAGGCGCACGCGCTCGGCGTCCTGGGACCCGGCGGTGCGGGCGCGGCAGCCGCAGCCGGGCTCACCGCGCGTTCCGGCGTGGTGCTGACTGCCACCCTGTCCAAGTCGCTCGGCGCCCAGGGCGGAGCGGTGCTCGGCTCCCCCGACGTGATCGCCCACCTGGTCGACTCGGCCCGGCCGTTCATCTTCGACACCGGGCTGGCCCCGTCCAGTGCCGGCGCGGCCCTGGCCTCGATCGGCGTCCTGGCGGCCGAGCCGGACCGGCCCGCCCGGGTCCGCGCGGCCGCCTCCCATCTGCACGCGTGCGCGCTGGCTGCCGGCTTCTCAGCCACCGCACCGGACGCGGCGGTGGTCGGCGTGCGGGTCGGCAGTCCCGAGGCCGCGCTGGCGGCGACGGTCCTGCTGGCCACCCTTGGCGTCCGGGTGGGGTGCTTCCGCCCGCCGTCCGTACCTGATGGTGTGTCCCGGTTGCGGCTGACGGCTCGCGCCGACCTCACCGACGATGAGCTGGCCCTGGCCGGCGCAGCCCTGGCTGCAGCTGGTGCTGCCCACGCGGCAGATCAGGCGGCGCGTACCTCGCGCAGGTGACCGTGGGTGTCGATCACTGCCGATGCCGAGCCGATGGGCTCGAACGGGCCTGAGCCGTAGTAGACGACCAGGTCGACCAGGAAACCCCCGTCGACCTCGTGCAGGTCGATCGTGGTGTTGACGGAATCGTCAGAGACTGCCGCCCACTCGGCGGCGATGTGTGCCGCCTGCTCGCGGGTGATGGTGCTCTCGGACTGGGGAACCATGGGAGCTGAACCTCTCGTTCGCGCGGCCACCTCCGTGGTTGCCGTCGCCTTTTAAGGATCGGCCCTTCGCGGCGCCGACCCGACCGAACCGGGCCGAGTTGTCGAAGAATTCACCCGCCGGTAACGGTGATCCTCGTCACTCTTGCGCTCAGCCGAACGCGGGACTGCCCCGGCCTACCAGGTCTGGGTCACCTTGGACAGGCCACGCGGAGCGTCCGGGTCGAGCCCGCGCGCGACCGCGATCTCCAGCGCCAACCACTGCAGCGGCAGGATGTCCACGATCGGGTGAACCTCCTCAGCGAGCCCGTCCGGAAGCCCCATGAACCGGCCGCCGTCGGCCGCCGACCCGGTTGCCCGCATCTCCTCGAGAGCGTGGGAGCCGCCGAGCAGCAGGACGTCGGCTCCGCTGGCCCGAACCCGTCGCAGCACGGGCTTCATCGCCTCCAGACCGACACCGTCGGGGACGACCGCCACCACGGGGTACTGCGGGTCGATCACGGCAAGGGGCCCGTGCAGGAGGTCAGCACCCGAGAATGCGTGCGCCGCCAGGTAGCTCGTCTCCATCAGCTTGATCGCCGCCTCACGTGCCGTCGGGTACGAGTACCCGCGCCCGGTGACCACGACGCGGGACGCGAAGCGGTAGACCTGCGCCAGACCGGCCACCTCCTCGCGCCGCGCGACCAGCCCGGCTGCAGCGCCTGGAAGGCCGCGCGCCGCGGCCGCGTCACCTCCGGCCAGGGCGTCGATCATGAGCCACAGGGCGAGGCACTCGGCACTGTACGTCTTGGTGGCGGCCACCGCCCGCTCCCCGCCGGCGCGTACGTCGATGTGCAGCTCGGCAGCTGCGGCGAGGTCGGACTGCGGGGCGTTGGTGACGGCCAAGGTGGTGGCGCCGCAGGCCCTGGCCACCGTCATCGACTCGACCAGGTCGGGGCTGGCACCGGACTGGCTGACCGCCACGACCAGGCAGTCGGTCAGCCGGGGCCGGGCGCCGTAGGCCGTCATGGTCGAGGGTGAGGCCAGGCCGCACGGGAGGCCGAGCCGGATCTCGAGGAGGTACTTGGCGTACAGGGCCGCATGGTCGCTGGTCCCCCGCGCCGCAAGCAGGACGAACCGCGGTGCCCGGCCGGCGAGCACGCCCGCGACCCGTCGCGCGTCGGCGAGCCCGTGGTCGAGCAGGCGTTGCAGGACATCGGGCTGCTCGGCGATCTCGGCAGCCATCAAGGCACCACGGACGGGCACGGCATCTCCAGACACGACACGGCTCGGTTCGCGCAAATTGGTATAGACCAATATACCTACGATCGCAGAGTGCCCGCGAGGGCGTCAACCCGTCGCCCGGTCACGACGTGCCACCATGGACCCATGTCGCTCGAGCAGGCCGCCCGCGCGGCCGGCTCGGCACCCCGGGAGCCGAAGTACTACCGGCTCAAGCGCCACCTCACCGAGCTCACCCGGACCCTTCCCGCGGGCTCCCTGGTACCCACCGAGCGAACCCTCGCCGTCGAGTTCGAGACCTCCAGGACGACGGTGCGGCAGGCCCTCACCGAGCTCGTCGTCGAGGGCCGCCTCGAGCGCATCCAGGGGCGCGGCACATTCGTCGCCAAACCCAAGGTGGCGCAGAGCCTGGAGCTCACCTCGTACACCCAGGACATGCGCTCGCAGGGGCTGGAACCTGCCTCACGGCTCATCACCCTGGAGTACGTGCGGGCCGACGCCGAGCAGGCGGTTCGGCTCGACGTCCGCGTCGGCGCCCGGGTGATCCACCTGGTCAGGCTGCGACTGGTCAACGGCGAGCCGATGGCGATCGAGCGGACGTACCTGGCCGCCGCTCGCTTCCCCCGGCTGCGCCAGCACCTCGACCGGCTCGGCTCGCTCTACGCCGCTCTCGACCTGGGGTACGGGGTACGGCTGAGGTCGGCCGAGGAGACCATCGAGACCGCGCTGGCGAGCCCGGAGGAGGCCGCGCTGCTCGGGGTCGAGGTCGGACTCGCCCTGCTGCTGCTGTCCAGGCACGGCTTCGACTTCGACGGCCGGCCGGTCGAGTGGGGTCGGTCGGTGTACCGCGGTGACCGCTACCGCTTCGTCGCCCACCTCCACCGCCCGGCCGGTGACCGGTGACCGCTCTCGTGCTCCGCGGAGTCCTGGTCGTCAGCGGCACCGGTACCGGGGTCGGTAAGACGGTTGTCACCGCTGCCATCGCGGCGCTGGCCGTCGCCCGTGGCGACCGGGTGGCAGTCGTGAAACCCGCACAGACGGGCGTACCTGCCGCGGAGCCGGAAGGCGACCTGGCCGAAGTCGGGCGGATGACTGGGCTGGCCGCCGGGGACCTGGTCGAGCTCGTACGCTACCCGCTGGCCCTGGCTCCTGCGACGGCAGCGCGGCTCGGCGGCCACGCGCCGCTCGACCTCGCGGCCTCCGTCACCGCTGTCGCGGAGCTCGCCGCCGGTCGCGACCTCGTCCTCGTCGAAGGCGCAGGGGGACTGCTGGTGTCGTACCGGGATCCGCCGCATGCGTGGACGCTCGCCGACCTGGCCGCGGCCCTGGATGCACCCGTCCTCGTGGTCGCCGAGCCTGGGCTGGGCACGCTCAACCACACCGCACTCACGCTCGAGGCGCTGGCCCGGCGCGGGCTGACCTGCGCCGGCGTCGTCCTTGGCTCGTGGCCCGCGGAGCCGGCCACCCCTGACCTGGCCTGCCGGGCCAACGTGGCCGACCTCGAGTCCCTCGCCGGCCCGCTGGCCGGCGCCCTGGCCGCCGGATCGGGCCGGCTGGCCGGCACCGGATTCCTCGCTGCGGCCGGGGCCGGGCTGGGGCCAGCGCTCGGTGGTTCCTTCGATGCGGCAGACTTCCGGCGAGCCCACGCCGCCCAGCCCGAGGAGTAGCCCGTGGACGATGTCCTTGCGACCGCCCGTACGTCCGTGCTCGGCGACGGCGTCGGCCTCGACGAAGCTGGCGTCCTGTCGGTGCTGCGACTGCCCGACGACCGGCTGGACGGGCTCCTGGCGCTGGCACACGAGGTGCGCATGCGCTGGTGCGGGCCGGAGGTCGAGGTCGAGGGCATCGTCTCGGTCAAGACCGGCGGCTGCCCCGAGGACTGTCACTTCTGCTCACAGTCCGGCCTGTTCTCCTCCCCCGTACGCGCAGCCTGGCTGGACATCCCGTCCCTGGTTGCCGCCGCGGTCGAGACGGCGGCCGCAGGCGCCTCCGAGTTCTGCATCGTCGCGGCTGTCCGCGGCCCGGACGAGCGCTTGATGGCGCAGATGCGCGAGGGCGTCGCGGCGATCCAGGCCGCAGTACCCATCAACATCGCCGCCTCGCTCGGCATGCTCACCCAGGCCCAGGTCGACGACCTCGCCGACATGGGTGTGCACCGCTACAACCACAACCTCGAGACCGCGCGCTCGTACTTCCCGCAGGTGGTGACCACGCACACCTGGCAGGAGCGCTGGGAGACGCTGCGCATGGTGGGGGCGGCCGGCATGGAGGTCTGCTGCGGCGGCATCGTCGGAATGGGCGAGACGGTCGAGCAGCGCGCCGAGTTCGCCGCCCAGCTCGGCGAGCTGGGGCCGCACGAGGTGCCGCTGAACTTCCTCAACCCACGACCGGGCACTCCGTTCGGCGACCTGCCCGTGATGGACGCTCGCGATGCGCTGCGTACCGTTGCCGCCTTCCGCCTTGCCCTGCCGCAGACGATCCTGCGGTACGCCGGCGGGCGCGAGATCACCCTCGGCGACCTGGGGACTCGCGACGGGCTCCTCGGCGGGGTGAACGCGGTCATCGTCGGCAACTACCTAACCACGCTGGGCCGCCCAGCGACGGCCGACCTCGCCCTGCTCGAGGAGCTGCGGATGCCGATC
>JANYIP010000251.1 GCA_025361995.1 Streptomycetales bacterium
TCAGAGCAGGCGGGCATCTCTCCTGATACATGCAGCAGGTGGCGCTTTTCGGGACGGATCGGGCACGCGCCGGCGACACCGAAGGTGTCCGATGTTCGCCATGTCCTGAACTGGTCAAGCGATTCGCTCGATAGCACGGCCTCCGTCGAGGTACACCCGACAGGTGCCTTCGACCAGCGACTCCCCGGCAGGGCCGACGTACCTGCTGCTCGGGCCGCCGGGGATCCGCAGCGGTGCAGGGGTGCGCATCCTGCGCGGCCGCCGACAGAACATCCTCTTCGCGATGCTGGCGCTGCGCCCTGGGGTTCCGGTGGAGACCGATCACCTGCTCCACGCGATGTGGGAGGACGAGCTGCCTGCCGATCCCGCCGGCGCCTTGCAGTCGCAGGTGTCGCGGCTGCGCAATTTCCTGGGCGGCCCCCTCGTCTTCGGCAACGGGACGTATGAGCTGAGCACCTGCGCGTCCAGCGTCGACCTCCACCTGTTCGAGGACCTGGTCCGGCAGTCGCGGCAGCTCCTCGACGGTGGGGCGTACGCCCTGGCCAGGCAGCGCGTCGAACGGGCACTGTCGCTGTGGCGCGGAAGCCCCTTCCCCGAGCTCGTCGGTACCGAGCTGGCGACGGACGAAGGGACTCGCCTGGAGGAGCTGAGGCTTGAAGGGCTGGTGATCCGGATCGAGTCGGACCTCGCCCTCGGCCGCACCGTCTGGGCCGTGATCTCGCTGCGCAGCCTCATTGCGGCGTACCCGCTGCGCGAGGACCTGTGGGGCTTGCTCGTGCGCGGCCTCTACCTCGCGGGCCGCACAGCCGACGCGTTGACGGCGTACCGGACGGCGCGTGCCACCGTCATCCGCGAGCTCGGCCTCGAACCAGGCCCGCTCCTGCATGGCCTCGAGGCGGCGATCCTGCGCCGCGATCCCGACTTGCACACGCGCCCACACCCCTGCGCCGCGCACGCCCAGCTGCTAGCCGCCACGCCGACTCCGACCACCCGGCTCGACTTCCCGAGCCCGAACCTCGTGCTCGAGGTGTCTGCCGGGTGGAGCCGATCCGCTGCCGTCCGGCTCTTCCTCGACCGAGTCCGCTACACCCTGCCCGAGTACGACCCGGACCTGGCTGAGGCCGTCGACATCGTGCGGCTGTCCCGCCTCCTCGAGGGTGATCCCCTGCGCATCGAGCTGGCCGCCGGCCAGCTCCCGAGCCGCACCGTCCGCGAGCTGGTCGAGCTGCATGAGCGCGCGGGACGCGGACCGACACGCCGCCTCAGACCAGGTTGATCTCTGGACGGGATCGGTCGGCCGCGAAGCGCTCCACCGACAACGGCGACACGTCGACGAAGGGCTGCTCCCCCAGCACCAGGTCGCGCACCACCTCACCGATTGCGGGTGCCTGCAGGAACCCGTGGCCGGAGAAGCCGGTGGCATAGAGGAACCTGCTGATTCCCATGATCTCACCAATGAGCGCGTTGTGGTCAGGGGTCACTTCGTAGAGCCCGGCCCAGCCGCTGGTGATGCCCATGTCCAGGATCGAGGGCGCCCGCAGCTGCATCGCCTCGGTCAATCGCGGCAGCCACGCGTCGCTGAGCTCGAGGTCGAAGCCCGGCTCCTCGTCCGGGTCCGACATGCCCAGCAGGAGACCCTGTCCCTCACCGTGGAAGTAGAACGTCGTGGCGAAGTCGATCGTCATCGGCATCCTCGGCGGCAACGACGCGACCGGCTCGGTGAAGAGGATCTGCCGCCGGTACGGCACGACCGGCAGGAACGTCCCGGCCATCTCCGCCACCGCCGCCGACCATGCGCCCGCCGCACAGATCACCGTCGATGTACGGATCGTGCCGGCCGAGGTGACGACCGCCTCGATCGCGCCACCAGCCACCTCGACACCCGTGACATCGCACCCGATGAGCAGCGTCGCCCCGAGCCTGCGAGCGGCCGTCGCATAGCCGAGGACGACTGACTCGGGCGTGCAGTGCCCGTCGTCGGGCGAGTAGGCAGCGGCAAGCAGCCCGTCGGTGCTGATCAGCGGCGACAGCCGGGCCGCCTCCGCCGGGTCGATCAGCCGGCTGGGGACGCCGAGGGAGTTCTGCAGCGCGACGCTCGCCTCGAATGTCGTGACCTGGTCGGCCGTCGCCAGGAGGAACAGGTACCCCACCCGGTGCAGGTCGATCTCCTGGCCCGGGCGCTCGCCGAACCGCCCGAACGCCGCCAGGCTGCGCGCGCCGAGCTCGATGTTCAGGGCGTCCGAGAACTGCGCCCGTACGCCGCCGGCAGCCTTGCAGGTCGACCCGGAGCCGAGCCCAGCCCGCTCGACCAGCACGACGTCGCGTACGCCGGCCTCGGCCAGGTGGAAGGCGATGC
>JANYIP010000255.1 GCA_025361995.1 Streptomycetales bacterium
TGGTCGCGCTGCTGCGCGGCGGGGGCCTCCCCAAGGGGGATGCGCTCGCCGTCGCCCGGATCGCCGGCATCCAGGCCGCCAAGCGCACGCCCGACCTGATCCCGCTGTGCCACCCCATCGCGATCCACGGCGTCGACGTCGCGCTCGCCGTGCTCGACGACCAGGTCGTGATCTCGGCCACCGTCCGTACCGCCGACCGCACCGGCGTCGAGATGGAGGCGCTCACCTGCGTCGCCGTCGCCGGCCTCGCCCTCATCGACATGGTCAAGTCCGTCGACCCGGCCGCAGTCATCACCGACGTACGGGTCGAGGAGAAGACCGGCGGCAAGACGGGCTACTGGTCCAGGGACTGCGCCTGATGCGTGCCCTCGTTGTTACCGCCTCCAACCGGGCCGCCGACGGGGTGTACCCCGACCGCTCCGGTCCCGTGGTCGTCGAAGCCCTCGCCGCGCTCGGCTTCACCGTCGACGGCCCCGAGGTCGTCCACGACGGCGACCCGGTGGAAGCCGCGCTGCGGGCTGCGACCGCTGCCGGCTACGACGTGGTGGTGACCACCGGCGGCACCGGGCTCACCCCCACCGACCTCACCCCCGAGATGACCCGGCGGGTCCTGGACCGCGAGATCCCCGGCATCGCCGAGGCCATCCGCGCGTACGGGACCGCGGCCGGCGTCCCCACGGCGGCACTGTCTCGCGGCCTCGCGGGGCTGGCCGGACGTACCGTCGTGGTGAACCTGCCCGGCTCCACCGGAGGGGTCAGGGACGGCCTCGCCGTCCTGGTCCCGCTACTCGTCCACGCGGTCGAGCAGGTCGGCGGGAGCGACCACTGAACCCCGGCTGGCCGGTCGAGCTGACCGAGGGCGACATCGGCCTTCGGCCCATCCGGCTGCGCGACCGCTCCGACTGGCGCTCCGTCCGTGCCCACAACCAGCAGTGGTTGCGGCCGTGGGACGCTACCTCGCCGGCCGGCGCCGCCGAGCTCCCCCCGACCTTCGGCCACATGGTCCGGGTGCTCACCGCCGAGGCCCGGGCCGGTCACCTGATGCCGTTCGTCGTCACCTACCAGCAGCGGCTCGTCGGGCAGCTCACTGTCGGCGGCATCACCTGGGGGTCGCTGCGGTCAGCGCACATCGGCTACTGGATCGACCGCGACGTCGCCGGCCGGGGTATCATCCCCACCGCCGTCGCGATGGCCAGCGACCACCTCTTCGCCATCGGGCTGCACCGGGTCGAGATCAACATCCGGCCCGAGAACGCCGCCTCGCTGCGGGTGGTCGAGAAGCTCGGCTTCCGGCCCGAGGGCCTGCGGCCGAAGTTCCTGCACATCGACGGCGGCTGGCGCGACCACCTCTCCTTCGCACTCACTGCCGAGGAGATCGGCGACGGAGTGCTCGCCCGGTGGCGCCGAGCGCGGGCTGTCGCGGATCCGCGGTTCCCGAACTGACCTGCGACACACCGGCCACAATGCGTGAGCAAAGCCCTAGGGGCGCTTAGCGTTTCGAGTCGTGAACCCCAGCGGCCTCATCTACGCGACGATCGTCGTCCTGTGGGCCGCAGTGCTGGTTCCGATGTGGCTGCGCAGGCACGACTCGGTGGTCGAGACCCGCTCCGTCGACCGCTTCCAGGGCGCCATGCGTACGTTGTCGCGCCGCGTCCCCGCTGGTGACCAGCGCGAGGTCCTCGTCCCTCGTCGTGGCGAGACCCACGCCGTCCCCGATGGTGCGTTCGAACCCCCCACGCCCGCGTCGCTCGCTGCTTCGCGGCGTCGTCGCGTCGGTCTCATCATGCTGGCGCTCGCTGTGGTCGTCGGTGGGCTCGTCGCGCTGCACGTCGTGCCGCTGTGGGCTCCGGCCGTTCCTGTGCTGCTGCTCCTGGCCTTCCTGCTGCGCGCCCGGGTCAGCGCGCACCGCGTCCGTGACCGCGAGCTCGCCGACCGGCGGCGCCGGGCCACCGAGTCCCGGCGGCTGCGGCACGAGCAGGCCGCGCGCGCCATGGGCCGCACCGCTCCGGCCGTTGCGGCACCGGCTCGCGCCGCGCGACTGCCGGCCTTCGTCGACCCTGCCGTCGTCGGTCGCTCGACCGAGATCCGCCGCGCGCCAGCCGTCGCTGCCCCGGACGTCGCCGCCGCGGTGGACCCCGAGTTCTACGACGCGCTCGCGGCCGCCGGGTGGGACCCGGTCCCCGTTCCGCTGCCGACGTACGTCTCGGCCCCCAAGGCCCCACGGTCCGTCCGCATCGTCGACCTCACCAAGCCGGGTGCTTGGACCTCGGGTCGACTCCCGCACGCCGCGCCGGTCGCTGATGACGGCGCCGCCGCGGCCGAGGCTGACGAGCGTGACGGGATTGTCACCGGCGAGCTGCTCGTCGAGCGCCTCCGCGCCGTCGGCGACTGACCTGTCCTGACCGCACTGTGAGCGGCGTCACCGTCGTCAACAGCGTCAGCCTCGACGGCGTCATGCAGGCGCCCGGGCGGCCCGACGAGGACACCCGCGGCGGCTTCACACCCGAGGTGGTTGGGCCAGCCGAACCGGACGGACAACCCCTTCACGGCCGACCTCGACAACGCCACCGAGTACGTCGCCTCGCGCACCCTGGTCGAGCCGCGGCCGGGGGACGCCGCTGACGCCGTGGCAGGACTGCAGGCCGAGCCGGGGGACGACATCACCATCCTGGGCAGCGGAGACCTCATCCAGTCGCTTCATGCGCCGGGACCTCGTCGACACGTACCTGCTCCTGATCCACCCGGTCGTGCTCGGGTCGGGGCGGCGGCTCTTCGCCGAGGGCGGACCGCCCGCGTCGATGCGGCTGGCCGAGGCCGTGCCGACGACCACCGGCGTGATCATCGCGACGTACCACGCTGGGTAGCGAGTGGAGTTCGGCCGCGGTGGCTGGTCTTGGTAGGGTGAGCGTCCCGTCAGGGGCTGTGGCGCAGTCTGGTAGCGCACCTCGTTCGCATCGAGGGGGCCAGGGGTTCGAATCCCCTCAGCTCCACCAAAGGGTCAATAGTCGAACCACCCGCTGTAACCTCCGAAGCACCCATGACGCCTCCCACTTGATCTGGACACCGGGGTCGATCCCCGACAGGTCCAGACCCTGCGGTGGATGAGTGGGCATCCACAGGAGCACGAACTGGGCACAAACTGGGCACCGCGTCGGGCAGCGCCCGAGGGGCGGCGGGGGAGTGGGGCGAAAGAACGTCTACGACGGCCAGTTGCTACCCCGTACTGTTGGGAGATGGCCCTGGCGCTGACCGACCACCCGCTCAGTCGCACCGTCACCATGGACGACCTCGTCGTCGAACTCACCCGATTCCTCCGGCGCGGGCTACCCCTCACGCAAGCCACCGCCGGCGTGGTCCTCCCGAACCTGCGCAGCGTCATCGCCCGGGCCATCCACCCCGACGACCCGATCAGTCGGATCGACTCACTTGGAACGCTCCTGACCCGACTGCTCACGGACCTCGACCACGACCGTTACGGTCAACCAGCCCGCATCCTCTACGGGGTGTCACCGGGCATGGCCGGAACCACCCTCACCGTCCGGCGCCAGCACGCAGCGCAACACCTCGGCTACGACCTCGATCATTTCCGCAAGCGGGTCGAACCAGACGTCGTTCGCGCCGC
>JANYIP010000265.1 GCA_025361995.1 Streptomycetales bacterium
ACACCGGTGACTGACCCGCTCCCCGCGCTGCCGCAGATCGGACCTGTCGTCCGTCGCACGCCGGCCGGAGGCGCCAAGCAGGAGTGGCAGCAGGCCACGGTGCTCGCGATCGTGCACCAGACCGAACGGATGTCTACCTTCCAGCTCAGCCTGCCCGCCGGCCGACCACACGTACCCGGCCAGCACATGGTCGTCCGGCTCACGGCGGACGACGGCTACTCGGCGCAACGGTCGTACAGCATCGCGTCGGCGCCCGGGGACGGCAGCGAGATCGAGCTGCTCATCGAGCGGCTCGACGACGGCGAGGTTTCTGGCTACCTACACGAAGGCGTCAGCGTCGGTGACCAGATCGAGGTGCGGGGGCCGTTCGGCGGCTGGTTCGTGTGGAACGGGCGCACGCCGGCGCTGCTCCTCGGCGGCGGTTCTGGGGTCGTGCCGCTGATGTCGATGCTGCGCCACCACCGGGCCACGCAGCTGCCCGTGCCGCTGCGGCTGCTGGTGTCCGTGCGCACGCCCGAGGATCTCCCGTACGCCGACGAGTACGGCGCCGAGACCACGCTGGTCTACACCCGCCGTACGCCGCCGGCGTGGGCTCGACCGCCCGGTCGGATCGACGCAGACACGGTGCGCCCCTTGCTGATCCCCGGCGCGACTGCCTACGTCTGCGGCTCTGCCGGCTTTGCCGAGGCCACCTCCCAGCTGCTCGTGGACCTCGGCGTACCCGCCGCCGACGTCCGCGTCGAGCGCTACGGCCCGACCTCCTGACCGTCTCCCCCCGCGCCGCCCTCAGCCAGTCATGGCGTCGAGGTACGCAACAGTGGCGCGGACCTGCATCCGGCTGGTCAGCGGACCGCCGAGGCGAGCGAGCCGCGACGCCGGCCGGGAGAAGGCACGGGTGCTGCCGGTGACCTCCCCGGCCGCCGAGATCGCGACGACGAAGACCTCCTCGCCGGACTCGGGATGCCCCGGCAGCGTGCCGTACGCGAAGCCGCGCCTGTCAGCCTCACCGATGACGTACACGACTCGACAAGGCGCCGTCAGCGACAGCGGGCCCAACCTGATGCCCAAGACGACGATTGCATCAGGAGCGACTTCAGGCGCCGACGCTCGCACGGTCAGGCCTGAGCCTTCGTGCACCTGCCAAGTCATCAGTCGGTGCGCGACTGAGTCGAAGAGCTCGCAGCCCGTCCCGAGAGACTTGCTCATCTGCAGCTCACGGAAGCCTGCCGGGCAGTCGCCCCGCGTCTGACCTGCTTCCTGGTACGTCAGCACCTGTGACCCCAATGCGCGTAGGTCAGCAGGGTCGAGCAGCGCGGACACACCGACAGTCAACACTGGCCCTGGGCAGGAACCAACCGCCGGCCGAGGGAGTCGAAGTGCTGTGACACGGAGAGCGCCGCTCGGTTTGTCGGCGGTACTCGTGTCGGGACTCCTGGCCGCGTGCAGCCACGCATCCGAGCCTCTCGACGCCACCGTGGAGAAGCGGCTGCTCGCGATCGCGGATGCGGACGCCAAGCTGTGCAGCGGACCCGCGACGCACGTGCACGTGGTACACAGCGCCCGGGCGACGGCTAACAAGATCGCCACCGGCGCTGTCGTGAAGGACAACCGCCCGGTCTGGGTCCTGCTGATCACCGGTGGCCCGTTCAGCTGCCCGCACTCAGGACCGTCCAACGCCAAGCTTGCACCGGCCAGCGACCAGATCATCGTCCTCGACGCCTCGACCTTCGAACCCACCGACGGAGGCTTCGGCGACAACGACAGCCTTGCCGGCCTCGGTCCGATCGCCACGCTCCGGTGAAGGGCAAGGCCAGGTAGACGCGCGCCCGGAGCAACGGTTGACTTCGGCTTTGCAGGCGGAGCAGGCGGAGCAGGCGGAGCACACGGAGGCGGATCATGCCCGGACAGCCAGTGAAGGTTGCGGTCGTGCAGCGACCACCGGTCCTGCTGGACCGCGACTCCACGATGAAGGCCGCGGTCGCCGCGGTGCACCAGGTCGCCGATGCCGGTGCGGGCCTGGGCGTCTTCCCCGAGACGTACCTGCCGGGCTACCCGGTGTGGATCTGGTCCTTGCGGCCCGGCGACGACTACGGCCTCAGCCAGGACATCCACACCGACCTCCTCGCGAACAGCGTCGACCTCGCCACGGACGACCTCGCTCCGCTGCGCGACGCTGCCGCCGCTCGCGGTGTAGTCGTCGTCTGCGGCATCCACGAGCGCGAAGGCTCGTTCAGCCGGGCCACGCTCTACAACACCCTCGTCACGATCGGCGCGGACGGCACGATCCTCAACCGGCACCGCAAGCTCGTTCCGACCAACCCCGAGCGCATGGTCTGGGGTCAGGGCGACGCGTCAGGGCTCCGAGTCGTCGACACGGCGTTCGGCCGGCTCGGCGGGCTCATCTGCTGGGAGAACTACATGCCGCTGGCCCGGTACGCACTCTTCGCCGAGGGAATCCAGGTGTACGTGGCCTCGACGTGGGACAGCGGCGACGGCTGGATCTCCTCGATGCGCCACATCGCGTCGGAGGGCCGCTGCTGGGTGATCGGTTCGGGCTGCGCGCTCGCCACGAGCGACGTCCCCGAGTCGTTCCCGTCCCGCGAGACCGTCTTCGGCGGGCAGGGCGCCTGGCTCAACCCCGGGGACTCCGTGATCGTCGCGCCGACCGGCCAGGTCGTCGCCGGTCCGCTGCACGAGGAGTACGGGATCCTCTACGCCGACATCGACCCCACCGAGGCGAGCAACCAGCACCGCACGATGGACGTCGCGGGCCACTACGGGCGGCCGGACATCTTCACGCTGACGGTGGACCGTACGCCGAGACCGCCCATCAGGTTCCGCGAAGACAACCCCGACGACGTCGTGGGCAACGCCTAGAGTCGGTGCCCGTGAAGTACATCAACGAGCACGGACGGCCGGAACCGCCGATCGCCGGCAACGAGCTGGACACTTTCCTCGGCTCCCTCGAGCGCCAGCGGATGATCTTCGCGTGGAAGTGCGGCGGCCTCGATGCGGCCGCACTGAGCAGCACCGTGGGCGCCTCGACGATGACCCTAGGCGGGCTGCTGAAGCATCTGGCGCTGGTCGAGGACGAGTACTTCACCGTACGGCGCTCGGCAGCGACCAGGTGGCGCCGTGGGACGCCATCGACTGGGACGCAGACAACGACTGGGAGTGGCACTCCGCCGCCGACGACACCCCCCAGCAGCTCATGTCCTTGTGGGAGCAGGCGGTGGAACGGTGCCGTGCGGCCGTCGCGCAGGTGCTGGCCGACGGCGACATCGACCACGTCGCGCCGTTCAAGAACCGCCGCGGTCAGTCCCCGACCCTGCGCCGCATCCTCATCGACATGATCGAGGAGTACTCCCGGCACGTGGGCCATGCCGACCTGATCCGCGAGGCGGTGGACGGCCTCACCGGCGAAGAACAGCCGCTCTCCGACCTCGACAGGTAGGCGTCGAGCACAGTCGAGCACAGTCGAGCACGGTCGAGCCGTCGAGTACAGAGGAGCACAGTGTGATCGGCACGGCGCTGGAGTCCTCGGTCATCGTGCCGTTCAGCCTTGTCGTCCTCGCCCTGATGGTCGTGGGGACTTCCTGGGTCGTCGTCATCCGCCGGTTGCGCGAGGCAGATACCGGCGTTGTCGCGCGATGGCTGCTCCTCGGCGTCGCCTCGATCATGCTCGCCGCCGGGTCAGTGCTGATCGGTAGTCCGGTCTCGGCGAACGACGGGGCCGGACAGTGCGGTGCCAGCGCCGCAGACGCAGCCAGCCAGCCTGCCGACCAGACCGCTGACGTCAACGGTGCCTCCTGCCGGACTCAGGGGGTCCAGCAGCTGCAGACCGGCTACCTGGCCCTGGGGCTCGGAGCCGTCCTCTCGCTCGCAACGGTGGTCACGACCAAGCGCGAGCCGCTCTAGCTGTCCGTCACGGCTTCTGGTGCGACCGGTAGTAGTCACGCCAGATCAGCCGGTGCACCGGGACCCAGCGCGGGATGGAGCGCAGCCCCGGGATGAACGGGATGAGCAGCAGACCCGCGGTGAGCGCCATCATCAGGCCCCACACGAGCGCGTCCGCGTTGCTGCTCGAGGCGAAGGGGTCGACCTGGTACCAGAACGTGTAGAGCCACAGCCAGGACTGCCCCGGGTAGGAACCCGTCTCGTTCGTCATGCCCCACTGGTCGCCGCCGAGGTGCTGGGCACGGGCCTGGTCCTCCAGGTACGTCCCGTCAGCGAGGAAGAGCAACGAGTACGTGTAGTTGGTGCTGAAGAAGTGGCCCTGCGACTGCATGACTCCGTCGAGCGCTCCGCCCTGCGCTGCGGCGAGCAGCGAGCCGGTCAGCGCCGGGACCGGGCCGTAGTCGCCTGCGGCCACCTTGGTGTAGTCGCCGTCGGAAACCTTGGCGATGGCGTCGGCGTAGTCGCCGGCCCACTTCGACTGCTGGTCGGCCGTCGCCGCCTTCCACGCACTCAGCGCGGTGGTGGTGGCGGGGTCGGCCGGCAGCTGCTCGAGCGGCCCGATCACGAAGTCCTTGGCCGTGTCGATCGGGATCCGTACCCCTGCCAGCTGCTGGAGATTGATCGGACCGATCTTCTGGCTCGCGTCAGGGGTGTTGTTGTACGGCGGCCCGTAGCCGGCGGTACCGCTGGTCCCCGCCAGCTCCTGGGCAGCCGTCGCGACCAGGTCGGACGGAGCCGACCGGCTCCAGCTCTTCAAGGTGATGCTCTTGTCGTCGGGGGACGAGAAGATCGCGGCCAGCGCGAAGACGAGTGCTCCGACGACGACCATGGCGATCACGAACTCTTTGACGATGTCGTACTCGCGGGTCTGGCCGGCCCATGGGCGGCGGTCGAAGGCTGTCCTGGGTGAGGCGGTCATGATGCGTCCTCGAGGTAGGCGTCCAGTGGCGGGACCACACCGTGGCGACGGACGAGAAGCACGTGCCAGACGACGATCGCGCCGAGGACGAGCGGAAGCAGAGCCACGTGGAAGAGAAGCATCTGGCCCACGTCCAGGACGTTGAACCAGGCGCCGA
>JANYIP010000266.1 GCA_025361995.1 Streptomycetales bacterium
TGACCGGCGTCCTGGCTACGGCGACGACCTTCGTCACCGTGTGGCCGGACCTGGGGAGCCGACCCGCCACGTCCAACCTCAACCTGAGCACGCCGGCTGCCGTCTCCAACCTGGTGATCGTGCCGATCGGCTCGGACGGGAAGGTCGCCTTCTCCAACGCGGCTGGCAGCGTCGACCTCCTCGCTGACGTGGCCGGATACTTCTCCCCCACCTCCGCGGCCGGGTACACCACGACGGGACCCTGCCGGTTCTTCGACACCCGTGTCGGTTCCGGTACGTGCACGGCGTCGCCGGCGGTGACCCTGGCCAAGGTCGGAGCGGGCGCGATGATCTCGGTCAAGGTCACCGGTGTGGGCGGGGTGCCCTCGACCGCCACCGCAGTGGTGCTCAACGTCACCGCCGTCGGCGCGAACGCCCCCACCTTCGTCACCGTGTGGCCGCACGGAGGAGCGCTCCCGCTGGTGTCGAACCTGAACGTCGACGGATCCGGCGAGGCCGTACCGAACTTGGTGATCGTCCCGGTCGGCGCGGGCGGATCCATCGACTTCTACAACCGGAGCGGCAGCGTCGACCTCGTCGCCGACATCGCGGGGTACTTCGCTCCGTAGCGGCCCTCGAGTCGGTCAGCTGCGGGGCGGCTGCGTCGCGGCCAGGGCATGGCCGCGTACGAATGCGAGCTGTGCCACTGGCTTGGGGACATCGATGAAGTAGCCCTGGCCGAGGTCGCACCCCAGCTCGGAAAGCAGGTCCAACGTCGCCTGGTCCTCGATCCCTTCCGCCACGATGCGCAGACCCAGCGCGTGGCCGAGGTCGATGGTGGCCCGGACCAGGTCCAGGTCGCGACGACCGTCCCTGCCGGCGATCCCAGCGACGAAGGTGCGGTCAAGCTTGAGCTCCTTGACCGCCAGGCTGCTGAGGTGAGCCAGCGAGGTGAACCCGGCCCCGAAGTCGTCGATGGACACGACGACGCCGGTGTCCCACAGCTCTTGGATCACGCGCTTGGACCGGTCGAAGTCGGAGATGACGCTCGTCTCGGTGATCTCGAGGACCAACGCCTCCGCGGGGACCGCGTTGCTCTCGAGAAGGTCACGGACCAACTCACTGAATCGGGGGTCGAGCAGGTTGGTGGCCGAGATGTTCACCGAGACACGGACGAGACTGCCCGTGCTCCTCCACACCGCGCACTGAGCGAGACTGTCGGCGAGCACGAGGGTGGTGATCGATCCCATCAGGTCGGCCTCCTCGGCGAGAGGCAGAAACTCCAGCGGAGGCACGATGCCGAGCCTGGGATGCATCCAGCGGAGCAAGCTCTCGACGCCGACGATCTCACCCGTCCGCAGGTCGAGCTGCGGCTGGTAGTGCAGCACCAGCTGACGTTCCGCGATCGCAGTGCGAAGCTCATCGAGGAGGAGCAAGCGGTTCCCGCCCCGGTCCAGGTCCGGCTGGTAGCTGGCGAAAGGCACGTTGCTCAGCTTCGCTCGGTACATCGCGACATCGGCGCACCACATCAGGCTGGCACCGTCGGTGGCGTCTGTCGGCGCGTGTGCGATGCCGATGCTCGCGCTGATGCGTGCGTGCACCGTGTCCAGGCTGAACGGCTCGGCCAGCCCATCGGTCAACCGCTGCGCCACCGCCGCTGCGTACTCGGTGTCTCCGTCCACGAGCACAACGACGAACTCGTCACCGCCAAGCCGGATCAGCAGATCCCCCTCACGCAGGCAGGCCGACAGCCGGGGCCCCAGCTGCTTCAGCAACTTGTCGCCAGCGGGATGGCCGAAGGTGTCGTTGACTTCCTTGAAGTGGTCGAGATCGATGAAGAGGAAGGCGAGCTGCCGCGGCGCGTCCGCAGCGGCGTCGTAGCCCGCGAAGAAAGCGTCGAGGACCCCGTAGAGGCAGCGGCGGTTGCCGAGACCGGTCAGCTCGTCCGTGATCGACTGATGACGACGCTCCAGGCTCAGCGCCCTCATCGCGCGCAGGGACAGCACCAGCCGGATCCCGACCAGCAGCAGCGTCACGGTCGACAGCCACAGGGCGACCCGGCTGGTCTCTCGCAGGTTTCCGACGAAGAGGACGGCCAGCGCGGACGCCGCGCTGAGTCCCGGGACGACGAACGTGCCGCCCTTCTCCTGCAGCAGCGGGTTCGTCGGCCGCGGCCGCAGCCATACCGACATCGACAGGATCAGGATCGAGGCGGGCCAGGCGATCCCGTTGAAGA
>JANYIP010000269.1 GCA_025361995.1 Streptomycetales bacterium
GAGATCTTCGGCAGGGGGTCCTGCCAGATGAGCGTCTCGGTCGGGACCAGCGGTCCGAGGTACCGGGCGACCGGCCCCATGTCGCGGTGCGTCAGCTTGAACCACGCCCGGGCGAAGGAGTCCGCGAGCTCGTCCGGGTGCTCGAGGAAGCGCCGCGAGATCTGCTCGTAGACCGGGTCGAACCGCAGCGCGAGGTCCGTCGTCAGCATCGTCGGGGGGCGGGTGAGCGAGGAGTCCTCGGGGTCGGGGACGGTGCCGGCTCCGGCGCCGTCCTTCGGCTGCCACTGGCTTGCGCCGGCGGGGCTCTTCGTCAGCTCCCAGTCGTACCCGAACAAGGTCTGGAAGAAGCTGTTGTCCCAGCTGGTCGGTGTCGGCGTCCAGGTGACCTCGAGCCCGCTCGTGATCGCGTCCCTGCCCTTGCCGCTGCCGTACGAGTTCTTCCACCCGAAGCCCTGCTGCTCCAGCGGGGCGCCCTCAGGCTCAGGGCCGACGTACTGCTCCGGGTCCGCCGCGCCATGGGTCTTGCCGAACGTGTGACCGCCCGCGATCAGCGCGACGGTCTCCTCGTCGTTCATCGCCATCCGGCGGAACGTCTCGCGGATATCCCTGGCCGCGGCGAGCGGGTCCGGTACGCCGTTGGGGCCCTCGGGGTTGACGTAGATGAGGCCCATCTGGACGGCGGCCAGCGGGTTCTCGAGCTCGCGGTCACCGGTGTAGCGCTCGTCACCGAGCCAGGTGTCCTCGGGACCCCAGTAGACGTCCTCGTCGGGCTCCCACACGTCCACGCGACCGCCGGCGAAGCCGAAGGTGGTGAACCCCATCGACTCCAGGGCACAGTTGCCCGCGAAGATCATCAGGTCAGCCCACGAGATCTTCTGGCCGTACTTCTTCTTGACCGGCCAGAGCAGCCTGCGCGCCTTGTCGAGGTTCCCGTTGTCCGGCCAGCTGTTGAGGGGCGCGAAACGCTGCATGCCAGCGCCGGCTCCCCCGCGGCCGTCGCTGATGCGGTAGGTGCCCGCACTGTGCCAGGCCATCCGGATGAACAGCGGCCCGTAGTGGCCGAAGTCGGCCGGCCACCAGTCCTGCGACGCCGTCATCACCTCGTCGATGTCCCGGCGAAGGGCATCGAGATCCAGGGTGCCGAACTCCGCGGCGTAGTCGAAGTCCCCGCCCAGGGGGTTGGCCACGGCCGGGTTCTTCCGGAGGATCTTTAGGTTGAGCTGGTTCGGCCACCACTCGTGGTTGCCCGCGCCCTCAGTCGGGTGGTTGGGGCGGGCGACTGGGCACTGGCCGTCGCTAGCCTCGTTCATGTCTCCAACAACGGCGTCAGGACTGTCAGACACGGGAATCCTTCCGGGTTCAGTGGTGGCTCAGGAACTGTCTTCGGTGGAGCACTGGAGACACACGCCCCAGTAGGTGACCTCGGCCTCGTCGATCAGGTAGCCGTGGTCGTGGGATGCCGTCAGGCAGGGCGTGTCGCCGACGGCGCAGTCGACATCGGCGATCGCACCGCACGAGCGGCACACGACGTGATGATGGTTGTCAGCAACTCGCGACTCGTAGCGCGCCACCGAGCCGGCTGGCTCGATGCGACGTACAAGGCCGGCGTCGGTCAGGGCACGCAGGACGTCGTAGACGGTCTGCGTGGACACGCCGAGGTCCTCACGCACGACGCCGATGATCGAGTCGGTGTCGGCGTGCGGGTGCTCGTAAACCGCGGTGAGCACGGCCACCCGAGGACGCGTCACCCGCAGAGCAGCCTGGCGCAGCAGCTGCTCGAGTTCCAGCGTCGTGGGCACCCCCCGAGTCTGTCCCCTTCTTCTGGAATCAGTCAAGACAACACGCGCAACGCTTCCGGCTAGCTGGAACCCCGCGTGGCGGTGGCTCGTCCAACCCCCATGATGCGGACGCGCCTTGCCCTCGGAGCGGTGGTCCTGGTCATGACAGCCTGCGCAGGCCCAGCGTCGATCTCGTCTCCGTCGCGATCAAATCACCCGACTCCTCGACCGCCAACTGCACTACCGACCTCGCGGACTGACTCCCTCAGCGCCGTTCGTCCCTCGTCGTGCCTGATCACGGTGTCCGTCAAGCCGGTTCACAGTCGGACGCCGATTCAGCCCATGACGGGGCAATCGGCAGGCCAAAGCGCTCGTATGTCCGTGGGTGTTGTCGGCGGCGGGTGGGACGGTTTCCAGATTGGACACCATCGCCGGAGCCGGTACCGATGGACTACATATTCGGGCAGCCGGACGACCGTCGAGTCCTGGTGTGCCTCGGCCAGCACATGCTGCGCGTCAGGCCAGTTCCGGCCCACGGTCACCCAAACCACGCATCCGATTGCGCGCCGTTGGCGTTTTGGATCGGCTGCGGATCGCTGATGTAACCTTCCGTGATCCACTCATCGGTCCGTAGGAACTCCGAGATCCAGGAGCGTGCAATGGCGCATCGCGGCGTCTTCGCTCACCTGGCACTCCGGCTCTCCGCGCACCCGGAGAACGTCGCCACGGAGGCGCTCGCGTACATCCTGCGTGAGTCGCCGACTGCGTTGTGCGCTGCACTCCCTCGCCGCACAGGCCGTGGCCGGCCTGCCGGCGCTGGCCCTAGT
>JANYIP010000281.1 GCA_025361995.1 Streptomycetales bacterium
CGCTGGCCCGGCTGATCTTCACCAGGTACGTCTGGGCCTTCGAGGTCACCTCGGCGCTGCTGATCACCGCCGCCGTGGGTGCGATGGTCCTCGCGCACCGGGAGAGGGTCTTCCGGCGCAAGACCCAGCGCGAGCTCTCCGAGGCCCGTGTGCTGGGTGGCGCCCCGACCCCGCTGGCGCCTCCCGGGGTGTATGCGCGGCACAACGCGGTCGACGTGCCTGCGCTGCTGCCCGACGGGACCCCGTCGTCGGTGTCGGTGCCGTCCGCGCTCGGCGAGCTCAGCGGGCAGGCTCCGGTCCCGCTGCTGGGCGGGCACGGTCGCGACGAGCCGAGCACCGCCACGGGAGACGTGTCATGAGCCCCACCCACTACCTGGTCGTGGCCTGCCTGCTCTTCACCCTCGGTGCCGCCGGCGTGCTGATCCGGCGCAACGCCATCGTGGTGTTCATGTGCGTCGAGCTGATGCTCAACGCCTGCAACCTTGCCTTCGTGACGTTCTCCCGGATGAACGGGTCGCTCGACGGGCAGGTGATGGCCTTCTTCGTGATGGTGGTCGCCGCCGCCGAGGTCGTCGTCGGGCTCGCGATCATCGTGGCGATCTTCCGTACCCGCCGGTCGGCCTCGGTCGACGACGCGAACCTGCTGAAGTACTGACGATGGAGACCGCCGACGTGCACCAGATAGCCGCCGCCTCCGGAGCGTTCTCGCTGCTCTGGCTCGTCGTCGCGCTCCCGCTGCTCGGGGCTGCTGTCCTGCTGCTGGGCGGTCGCCGTACCGACGCGTGGGGCCACCTGCTCGCGACGGCGCTCCCGGTCGTCTCGTTCGTCCTCGGCCTCGTGATGTTCTTCGGGCTCCTCGGCCGGGAGTCGACGGCACGCTCGATCGGGCAGCACGTCTACTCGTGGATCCCGGTCGCCGGCTTCCACGTCGACATCGGCCTGCTCCTCGACCCGCTGTCGGTGAGCTTCGTCCTGCTGATCACCGGGGTCGGGTCGCTGATCCACATCTACTCCATCGGGTACATGGAGCACGACGCGGACCGGCGGCGCTTCTTCGGGTACCTCAACCTGTTCCTCGCTTCGATGCTGCTGCTCGTGCTTTCCGACAGCTACCTCACCCTGTACGTCGGGTGGGAGGGCGTCGGCCTGGCGTCGTACCTGCTGATCGGCTTCTGGAACCACACCCCCGAGTACGCGACAGCCGCGAAGAAGGCGTTCATCGTCAACCGGATCGGCGACGTCGGCCTGTCGCTGGCGATCATGCTGATGTTCGCGAAGTTCGGGTCGGTGTCGATCGCGGGCGTCGCCGAGGGTGCACCGAAGGCATCCGCCGGGACGCTGACCGCGCTCGGCCTGCTCCTCCTGCTAGCCGCCTGCGGCAAGTCGGCGCAGGTGCCGCTGCAGTCGTGGCTGGGTGACGCGATGGCCGGCCCCACCCCGGTGTCCGCGCTCATCCACGCGGCGACGATGGTGACCGCCGGCGTCTACCTGATCGCCCGGTCGCACGCGATCTTCGACCTGTCCGCCGACGCCCGGCTCGCGGTCGCCATCGTCGGCGTCGTCACGCTGCTCTTCGGGGCAATCGTGGGAGCGGCCAAGGACGACATCAAGAAGTCGCTGGCCGGCTCGACGATGAGCCAGATCGGTTACATGGTGCTGGCGGCCGGGCTCGGCCCGGTCGGCTACGCGTTCGCGATCGCCCACCTGCTCACCCACGGCTTCTTCAAGGCCAACCTCTTCCTCGGTGCCGGCTCGGTCATGCACGGCATGGACGGCGAGGTCGACATGCGCAAGTACGGCGGCCTGCGCAAGGCGATGCCGCTGACCTTCATCAGCTTCATCGCCGGCTACCTGGCGATCATCGGCGTACCGCCCTTCGCCGGCTTCTTCACCAAGGACAAGATCATCGAGGCCGCCTTCGACAAGGGCGGCGGCCAGGGTTGGGCCTTCGGCATCGCCGCGCTGCTCGGTGCCGGCATCACCGCGTTCTACATGACCCGCATGGTGGTGATGACGTTCTTCGGCGAGAAGCGCTGGAAGGACGGCGCCCACCCGCACGAGTCCCCGACCGTCATGACCGCCCCGGTCGCCGTCCTCGCGGTGCTCTCACTGGTCGGCGGTGCGTTCCTGATCCTCGGCAGCCGCTTCGTGGGCTGGCTGGAGCCGGTGTTCGGGCCGGCGCCCGAGTCGACCCACACGATCGCGCCGGCCACCTTGACCGTCATCACCCTGGTCGTGGTCGCCGTCGGGGTCGGGCTCGCGTACTGGCAGTACGGGACCCACCCGGTCGCCGCGCTGGCCCCGGCCCGGGTCACCCCGCTGACCGCCGCGGCCCGCCGCGACCTCTACGGCGACGACTTCAACGAGGCAGTCTTCATGCGCCCCGGGCAGTACCTCACCCGCTTCCTGGTGTTCTTCGACAACCGGGTCGTCGACGGTGCGGTCAGCGGGTTCGCCGCCCTGGTCGGTGGGCTCTCCTCACGCAGCCGGCGGATGCAGACCGGCTTCGCCCGCTCGTACGCCCTGTCCATGTTCGCTGGAGCGGCCGTCCTTGTCGTCGCCGTCGTCTTGGTGAGGATCTGACGTGAACGGCTTCCCGTGGCTGACCCTGCTCGGCCTGCTGCCGCTGCTCGGCAGCATCGTCGTGGCCGCGCTGCCGCGCGGGCGCGACCTGCTCGCCAAGCAGGTGGCCCTGGGCGTGTCGCTGGTCGTGTTCGCCCTCGCCCTGGTGATGGCGATCCAGTTCAAGTCCGGCGGAGCGCAGTTCCAGTTCGCCGAGAGCCACCCGTGGATCTCGAGCTTCGGCGTCTCGTACTCGGTCGGGGTCGACGGGATCGCCCTGGTCCTCATCGCGATGGCGACGATCCTGGTGCCGATCGTGATCCTGGCGGGCTGGCACGAGGCCGACGACGCCAAGGCCCAGGTCAAGACCTTCTTCGCGCTCATCCTGGTGCTCGAGACGATGATCATCGGGGTCTTTGCGGCCACCGACGTCTTCCTCTTCTACGTGTTCTTCGAGGCCATGCTGATCCCGGTCTACTTCCTGATCGGCAGCTTCGGCGGCGCCCAGCGGTCGTACGCCGCGGTGAAGTTCTTGCTGTACAGCCTCTTCGGCGGGCTGCTGATGCTGGCGGCACTGATCGGCCTGTACGTCGTCTCGGCGCACCAGCTGGGCACCGGCACCTTCGAGTACTCCAAGCTGGTCGGGCTGCACATCGGGTCCGGCACCGAGAAGTGGCTGTTCCTCGGGTTCTTCGCCGCGTTCGCGATCAAGGCGCCGCTGTGGCCATTCCACACCTGGCTTCCCGACGCGGCGGCGGATTCGACGCCGGGCACCGCGGTGCTGCTGGTCGGCGTGCTCGACAAGGTCGGCACCTTCGGCATGATCCGGCTCTGCTTGCCGCTGTTCCCGGACGCGTCCAAGTACTTCACGCCGGTGATCCTGGTGCTCGCCGTGATCGGGATCCTCTACGGCGCCCTGGTGGCGATCGGCCAGACCGACATGATGCGGCTGGTCGCCTACACGTCGCTGTCGCACTTCGGCTTCATCACCCTCGGCATCTTCGCGATGACGTCGCAGGGGCAGTCCGGGTCGACGCTCTACATGGTGAACCACGGGTTCTCGACCGCGGGGCTCTTCATCGTCGGCGGGTTCCTGGTCCGCCGACGCGGGTCCCGGCTGATCGCGGACTACGGCGGCGTGCAGCGGGTGGCGCCGCTGCTGGCCGGCTCGTTCCTGCTGATGGGGCTCGCGAGCCTCGCGCTCCCGGGGCTGTCGAGCTTCGTCAGCGAGTTCCTGGTGCTGGTAGGGACGTTCACCCGCTACCCGGTCGCCGCCGTCTTCGCGACGCTGGGCATCGTGCTGGCCGCGATCTACGTGTTGCTCTGGTACCAGCGCGTCGCGACCGGGCCCGCGACTGAGAAGGTCAAGGGATTCCGTGACCTCGGCCGCCGCGAGATGTTCGCGATCGCCCCGCTGATCGCCCTGATCATCGCGATCGGCTTCTTCCCGAAGCCGCTTCTCGACGTGATCAACCCGGCCGTGAACCGCACCCTTCACCAGGTGGGCCAGACCGATCCCGTGCCCGCAGTGCCAGTTTCTGAAGGGACTGCCAAGTGATGCCGCTCGAGCTAGGGCCAATCAACGCCCCGAGCTTCGAGTACGCCGCCCTGGCACCGATGCTCATCGTGTTCGGCGCCGCGACCCTCGGCGTGCTCGTCGAGGCGTTCATGCGCCGCGGCGGTCGCGCCCAGGTCCAGCTCGTGGTCGCGCTCGCCGGTCTGCTGGGCGCGTTCGTGGCGGTCGTCGTCTTCGCGTCCAAGGGGACCAAGGGGCTGGCTGTCCAGGGCGCGGTGGCGATCGACGGGCCGACCCTGTTCCTGCAGGGCACGATCCTGCTGCTGGCAGTGGGCGGGGTGCTGATGATGGCCGAGCGCAACCTCGACCCGGCGGGTGACGCCTTCGCCCCGATGGCCTCGGCGATCCCGGGCAGTGACGAGGAGCGCGCGGCGACGAACGCTGGGTGGCGGCAGACCGAGGTCTATCCGCTGGCCATGTTCGCCGTCGGAGGCATGCTGCTCTTCCCTGCGGCTAACGATCTGCTCACCATGTTCATCGCGCTCGAGGTGCTCTCGCTCCCGCTGTACCTGATGTCCGGGCTGGCCCGGCGGCGGCGGCTCATCTCGCAGGAGGCCGCGCTCAAGTACTTCCTGCTCGGTGCCTTCTCGTCGGCGTTCTTCCTCTTCGGTGTCGCCTTCCTGTACGGCTACTCGGGCTCGCTGTCCCTCGGCGCGATCGCGACGGCGACCGGGAGCACGGTAGGCCAGGAACCCCTGCTGCTGATCGGGATCGCGCTCGTCGCAGTCGGCTTGCTGTTCAAGATCGGTGCTGCCCCGTTCCACTCCTGGACCCCCGACGTCTACCAGGGCGCCCCGACCCCGGTCACCGGCTTCATGGCGGCCTGTACCAAGGTGGCTGCCTTCGGTGCGCTGCTGCGGGTGTTCTACGTCGGGCTCGGCGGCGTGCGCTGGGACTGGCGGCCGATGATGTGGGCTGTCGCGATCCTCACGATGGTCATCGGATCCGTTCTGGCCATCACCCAGACCGACGTCAAGCGGCTGCTCGCGTACTCGTCGATCGCCCACGCCGGCTTCATCCTCACCGGGGTGCTTGCCATCGGTCGCGACGGGGTCTCGGCCACCCTCTTCTACCTCGTCACGTACGGGTTCACCACGATCGGTGCCTTCGCCGTGGTCACGCTGGTCCGAGACTCGGCCGGCGAGGCCACCCACCTGTC
>JANYIP010000286.1 GCA_025361995.1 Streptomycetales bacterium
ACGAAGTTCCTGAAGGTCGGCGCTACCGCCATCACCCTCGAGGACGTCTGAGCCCGCTCAGCCTGCGCTGACCTCGAAGATCTCGTCGGCCACGAGGCCGTGCGCCTCCCGGTGCACGGCGATGGCAGCCTCGGCGCTGGGCGCCTCGACCAGGCAGAAGATCTTGCCGGCCTTCTCGTCGACCCAGTAGTGCTTGTAGTCGACGCCGTGCTTGCCCTGCGTCTCGACGTCCCTGGCGTGGGCGCCCGCGACGTCGGTGGCTGAGACCCCGCCCTCCATGTTGTGCACGTCCATGAACAGTGGCATGTCTGGCTCCCTCGAGTGTGACGGTGTCCCGCACAGTAGACCTGGTGCGCCCCCGCCGGCTGTCGGGCTGCTGACGCAGGTTCAGACCACGCAGGAGCTGTTGGCTGCCGTCCGTACCACCAGGGTCGGGGTGGGCGCCCCGGCGATGGTGACCCGCTGGACGCCGGTGTAGTCGGTCCCGACGTACAGCTCGAGGGTGCTGCCCAGCGCGCTGTCCGCGACCGACGTTGCGCCGACCACCGACGCCGTGAGGGTACGGCCGGACTCGTCGTACGAGGGGGAGTAGTGCACGACGGTGGTGGACGAGGCGGTGGGGGCCGTGGCCACGCCCGAGACCTTGAAGCCCAGGGCCTCCAGCTGGCTGGCGACCGCCTTGGCCTTGCCGGGCGTGCCGGTCGCGTTGAAGACCCTGACGGTGATCTGGTCGGGCGGGGTCTTCAGGACCGGGCCGATCGGGGTGACGCTTGGCGGCGGGTAGGGGGTGTCGTTGTTCATCGCGTCGTAGATCGGCTGGGCCTTGCTCGCGCTGATGAGGACGTTGGCGCCGTCGCCGGCCGGGTACCACGGGGTCGGGATGAAGCTGACGGCGCCGGGCTTGAGGCCGGTGAGGCTCTCGGCCAGGTCCTTGAGGGCTCCGAGGTTCGCGAGGCCGGGATCGGCTGTGATCGACTTCGTGGTCGCGTCCAGGACGCGGTAGAGCTGGAGCGGGTTGGTGAGCAGCGAGGTGTCGTGGATCTTCTTGACCATGGCGCCGAGGAAGGCGTGCTGGCGAGGGATGCGGGCGGTGTCCGAGCCGTCCGAGACGTTGTGCCGCACCCGGACGAACTCCAATGCTTGCGTGCCCATCAAGAGGTGGGTGCCGGCTGAGAGCTCGAGGCCGCTGCCCTGGTGGTTCTCGACCGGGTCGTGGATGGCCTGCGACAGGCAGATCGACACCCCGCCCAGGGCATTGATCATGTTCTCGAACCCGCTGAAGTCGATGACGATGAAGTGGTCGACGGCAACTCCGGTGAGGGCTTTGAAGGTCTTGATCGTGCAGGCCGGCCCGCCGAGCGAGAAGGCGGCGTTGAACTTGGTCGTCCAGGGGGCGGACATGGTCCCGTCTGCCTTCTTGCACGGAGGGATCGTCACCAGGGTGTCTCGCGGGATGCTGTAGACGAGCGCGCGCTTCCGGTCAGCCGAGACGTGGATGATCATCGTGACGTCGGAGCGTGCTCCGGCGATCGAGGACGAGCCGCCGATGCCGTGCTGGCCCTGCCGGGTGTCGGACCCCATGACCAGGATGTTCATCGGTGGCAGCAGCGCCTGACCGGTCTGGGTGGCCGACGCGGACGCTGTCGCCGACGGCGTCGGCCGGCCGAGGTCGGCGGCCGCGCTGTTGTCCGAGGTGATGTTGCTGGCCAGGTGGCGGTAGACGAGCAGCCCACCGACTCCCGCGAGCCCGAGCAGGAGCGCGAAGGACAGCGTGATGGCGAGCGCCGCGCGGCGCCAGCGCGAGCGGGGACCGGGCGTGGGGGGAGTCGTCGTCACGGGTCGCGTTCTCCGGGGTCGGCTGGGGCGGGGGGTCGTCGGTGCTGCGTCGATCAAGTTCCGGCGTACATCCCGTGCCCCCACGGGTTCACGACACCGGCTCGTCGGAGCCGGGCTACCAGTCTAAGTAGGCCTCTCCAGATGCAGGACGCCCGAAGCGGCGTTCCGGTTCCCGGTGGGCGCGCCGGGTCACTCGCCTTCCTCGCCGGCGACCGCGGTGATGTGCTCGCTGACCGCCCTCGCCGCGCTGGCAGCCGCGCCGCCGCCCGGCGTCGCGGGGCTGCACAGGACGACCGAACCGGTGGTCGTGAGCGGTACCAGGGTCGCGGCCAGCAGCTCCTCGGTACGGGTCAGCGGCGCAGCGACGAGCAGCCGGCCGCCGTGGCCGAGCTGCCAGCGGGCGGCGAGCGCTGCCGCCTGCTGGAAAGCCTCGGGCAGGGTCCAACCTGCCCCGGCGGGCTCGCGGGTACGCAGGGCTGGGGCGTGCGGGTCTGTGACGGGGGCGTCGAACCGGTCGCCGTACCCGGCCACTTCGCGCCCGTAGTCGAGCACGCCGGCTGGCAGGACTCCCGGCGGGAACGGGGCTCCCAGCGGGCGCAGAGAGAGGGCGACCACGTCGCCGGCCGCCTGTGCCGCTCTTATCCCCTGCGGGCCGCACACGGCAACCTGCGCCTGAGCAAGGTCCGCTCCGAGGTCGACCGTGAGCCCCGCGGTCCAGGTCGCCAGGCCCCATACGGTGAGCTGCCAGTGCCGGGGGAGGTCCAGGTTCACGACGTCCCCCGGGCCGAGCCCGAGGCCGTCGACGAGCAGGTTGGCGGTCTTGGCGACCCAGTTGGCCGCTGTGGTGACCGACAGCTCGATGCGCTCCCCGGTCAGGTCGTCGTAGTACGTGACGAACGGGCGGCCCCCGCCGTCGGCCAGGGCGGCGGCAAGAGCCTGGTCGAGCAGGGATCCGGTCATCGCTGCCAGGGTAGTGTCGGCGGTCGTGGCGACCGAGGCGATCTTGCTGGTGGGCGGGATGGGCACGCGGCTCCGGCCCCTCACGGTGAGCACACCCAAGCCCATGCTGCCGGTGGCCGGCGTGCCCTTCGTCGCGCACCAGCTCGCCCGGCTCGCGGACGCCGGCATCACCCACGTCGTGCTGGCCACCTCGTACCGTCCCGAGGTCTTCGTGGGGTACCTCGGCGACGGCGCGGCGTTCGGGCTCGAGGTGGAGTACGTCACGGAGGAGATCCCGCTCGGGACGGGTGGCGCGATCCGCAACGTGGCCGGCCGGTTGCGCGGGGGCCCGGGCGACCCCGTGGTGGTGCTGAACGGGGACATCCTGTCGGGCCATGACCTTGCCGCCCAGCTGGCGATGCATGGGGCTGCGGACGCGGCGGTGACGCTGTACCTGACCCGGGTCGAGGACCCGCGTGCGTACGGCTGCGTACCCACCGACTTCAAGGGCCGCGTGACGGCATTTCTGGAGAAGATGCCGGAGCCGGTCAGCGACCAGATCAACGCGGGCTGCTACGTCTTCCGGCGTGACGTGATCGACACGATCCCGGCCGGCGAGGTGGTCTCGGTCGAGCGGGCCACCTTCCCGGGGCTGGTGGCGGCGGGAGCGACGGTGCTCGGGTTCGCCGACGACGGCTACTGGCTCGACGTGGGGACGCCCGCCGCGTTCGTCCAGGGCTCGGCCGATCTCGTGCTCGGTCGGCTGCACTCCTCGGCGCTGGCGGGGATGCCCGGGGTGCCGGGATCGTCGTTGCTGCTGCCGGGATCGTCGGTGGCCGGCGTCGTCGGTGGTGGCTCGGTGGTCGGCGCCGGCGCCCGGGTGGGGGCGGGTGCAGTCGTCGAGGGCTCGGTGCTGCTGGACGGCGCTGTCGTCGGCGCGGGGGCGCGGGTGGTCGACTCGGTGGTCGGCGCCGGCGCCCGGGTGGGGGAGCGGGCGCAGGTGACGGCGGCTGTGCTGGGCGACCGCAGCGACGTCGGCGCCGGCGCCGTGGTGGTGGCAGAGTCGCGAGTGTGGGTCGACCAGGTCGTCGTCGCCGGCAGCACGTGGAGCTCGGGACTCGATCCAACCATTTCTTCATGATCGGCACGGAGGTTGGGCATACGGAGGGTGGGGGCACGGAGGTTGGTCGGGTGTGGGACGCCGGGCGACCGGTGGACCTCGGTGCCACGCTCGGGCCGCTGCGCCGGGGGCCGGGCGACCCGACGTGCAAGGTGGCGGGTGGCGGCCTGTGGCGGACCGCGCGTACGCCGGAAGGTGTTGCCACCCAACGACTCTCGGTCCGAGGAAGTGTCGTCGAGTGCCGGGCCTGGGGGCCGGGCGCGGCCTGGTCGGTGGCGTCGCTGCCCGAGCTTCTCGGCTCCGCGGACGACTCCGAGGGGTTCCGTCCGGAGCACCCGCTGATCGCGCAGGCCTGGCGACGCAGCCCCGGGTGGCGGGTGCCACGGACCGCCCTGGTGATGGAGGCGCTGGTCCCCGCCATCCTCGAGCAGAAGGTCACCGGCCGCGAGGCATGGGCGTCGTGGCGGCGGCTGGTCACGACGTACGGGACTCCCGCGCCCGGGCCTGCCCCAGCCGGGATGGCGGTCGTGCCGGCTCCCGAGGTCTGGGCGGCGGTGCCGTCCTGGGAGTGGCACCGCGCGGGCGTCGGGGCCGACCGGTCGCGGACGATCGTGAGCGTCGCCGGCCGGGCTGCTGCGATCGAGCGCACAGTTGGGCTGGCGAGCGACGAGGTGGACCGCCGGCTGCGCTCGTTGCCCGGTGTCGGGGTGTGGACGTCGGCTGAGGTGCGGCAACGGGCCCACGGGGACCCTGACGCGGTGTCGGTCGGGGACTTCCACCTGGCCGGGCGGGTCGTCTTCGCGCTGACCGGGGAGCGCGGCGGCGACGATGCGCAGATGCTCGAGCTGCTGGCGCGGTACGCCGGGCACCGCTATCGCGCCGTCCGGATGATCGAGCTGGCGGGCCCGGCGCAGCCCCGCCGTGCTCCGCGCTACTCCCCGCTGGACCACCGCTCCCGCTGAGCCACGGCCGTCACCGGAAGGCCACGAACCCCTCGACGTCGCGAGCTGCCCGGGCCGGCGCAGGTGCTGCCGCGTAGCCGACGGCCACCGCCCCCATCGGCTCCCACTGCTCGGGCAGTTGGAGCGCGTCGCGGGCTACGTCCTTGCAGAAGATCGTGCTCGACACCCACGCAGAGGCCAGACCCTCGGCGAACAGGGCGACGAGCAAGTTCTCCACCCCGGCGCCCATCGCGACCAGGAACATCTCGCGCTCGGCGGTCGCCCGTGCCACGTCGGGGTAGTCGTGCGCCCCGTCGGCGACCAGGCAGGGCACGACAAGGGCGGGTGCGCCGCGCAAGACGTCACCGCGCCGGAGCCGGCGGTCGATGGCGTCAGGTGCGAAGCCGTCCCTGGCGAGGTCGGCGGCCCACCGCGCGGCCATCGCGTCGAGCAGTCGGGTGCGAGCCTGCGGCGACTCCACCAGGACGAAACGCCACGGGGTGGTGTGGTGCGGAGCGGGGGCGGTGACGGCGACGGCGACGGCCCGCAGCAGGGCCGCCCGGTCGACGGGTGCAGCGGTGAAGCTGCGGATCGTCCGCCGGCCTGGGACGACCTCGCGGTGGCCGTGGCGGAACATGTCTTCTGCTGCCGCGCGCACCAGCGCGCGGGCGCCGGCTCCGTCGGCGGCCGTGACGTACGCGCCGAGACCCCGGACGATCGCCACCGGTACGCCGGAGAGCTTGCCCTTGACCAGGTCCGCCGCGGCGGCGACCTCGTCCGCGATGGCGACGACGGTCTGCTCGAGGGTGTGGCCGAAGCCGTCCACCCGGCCGCGGTGGTCGTCGAGCGCGGTCAGCCCGGCCACACCGATCGCCACGTCCACCAGACCGGCCCGCCACGGCCGTCCGAACGTGTCGCTGACGACGACAGCGACGTCGACACCAAGGCCGCGTGCCAGCCCGGCGCGGATCGCCCGCGCACTGGCGTCCGGCTCGATGGGCAGCAGCACGACCGTGCCCTGCGGAGTGTTGCTCGCGTCGACGCCCGCCGCGGCCATCACCAGCCCGTGCCGGGTCTCGACGATCCGGGTCGTACCCCGCTGAGCGACCAGCCGGACGCTCTCGGCGTCGATGGCCGCCTCGCGGTCGGCGGCCTGGACGGTACGGCCCTCGGCCTTGCTCACCACCTTGCTGGTGACCACGACGATGTCGCCGTCGCGCAGGTCCGGCGCTTTCGCGGCGATCAGGGCGGCGAGGTCGTCCCCGGCGCGGATCTCGCCCAGCCCGTGGACCGGTCGCACGTCGAGGTCGGTCACCGGTCGGTACGCAGCTCATCAGCAAGGTCCAGCGCCGCTGCCGCGATGGCCCGGGTGGCTGCCAGGTCGCTCATCAGCAGCGGCAGCGCGCGCACCACCGGGCCGGTTGCTGCGGCGTCCGCCGCCCTCGTCATTGCGGCGTCCGCCGCGTCCGACAGGTCGACCAGCCAGCCGTCGAGCAGGCCGGCGTACATCTCGGCGACCGCAGCGGCCGAGGTCTCCACTCCGATCGCCGACAGGCAGGCGTCGGCCATCCCGCGGACCGGTGCGCCACCGATGATCGGGGATACTCCGACGACGGGGGCCATCGTGGCCGCGACAGCGTCGCGGATGCCCGGCACCGCCAGGATCGTGCCGATCGACACCACGGGGTTGGACGGCGGGAACAGCACGATGTCCGCCTCCGCCATCGCCTCCAGCACTCCAGGCGCGGGCTTGGCGTCCTCGGCGCCGATCGCGACGATGGACAGTGCGGGGGTGGCCGCGTGCATGCGGACCCACCACTCCTGGAAGTGCACCGCGCGCCTGCCCTGCTCGTCGTCGACGACCACGTGGGTCTCGACCGGGTCGTTGCTCATCGGGATCAGCCGCACCCCTGGCTGCCAGCGCGCGCACAGCGCTTGCGTGACCTGGCTCAGCGGGTACCCCAGGTCGAGCATCTGGGACCGCACGATGTGGGTGGCGAAGTCGCGGTCGCCGAGCCCGAACCACTGCGGCTCGACCCCGTACGCAGCAAGCTCGGCCTTGACCGCGAAGGTCTCCCCGTCGCGCCCCCAGCCCTGCTCCTCGTGGATCCCGCCGCCGAGGGTGTACATGACGGTGTCCAGGTCGGGGCAGACCCGCAGCCCGAACAACGTGATGTCGTCACCGGTGTTGCCGATGACGGTGATCTCGTGGCCGGCCCCGATGTCGGCGCCCGCTCCGCGCGCGGCCAGCTCGGCCAGCAGTCCGCGCAGGAAGCGGGCTGCGCCGATCCCGCCAGCGAGAGCCGTGATGCGCACGGACGTCATCCTGGCAGGCCGGTAGGCTCGGCGCGTGACTGGGACTGCGGCGGACCGGTGGGGCGAGGCGCTCGACTCCTGGGCGGTACCCGAACCCCTCGTGGCAGCCGCCGGCCGGAGTCCCTGGGGCCACCCGGTCGCCGGGTTCGCAGCCCGCGCTGACGCGGAGATCCTCGCGCCGTCCGGCGCATCCTTCGAGCGTGCGGTCGAGGCTTTGGAGGTGGCCGAAGCGGCGACCGGTCGGTCCGGGGACGTCCTGGACATCGGCGCCGGCGCTGGTGCGGCGAGCCTGCCACTGATCCCCTGGGCCAGCGGGGTGACCGCGCTCGACCCCTCGGCGGAGATGCTCGCCGCCTTCAGCGCCAGGGCGGCCGGCCTGGCCGACGCCGCCAGCCCGCCGGTGGCCGTGCGTACCGTCCTCGGGTCGTGGCCGGACGCCGCCGGAGAGGTCGGGACCGCCGACGTCGTCGTGTGCCACCACGTCCTCTTCAACGTCCGGGAGATCGGGGGATTCCTCGAGGCGCTGACCGCGGCCGCGCGGTTCCGGGTCGTTGTCGAGATCCCGCCGCTGCACCCGCTGACCTGGATGAACCCGCTGTGGGAGAAGTTCCACGGGCTGCGGCGCCCCGACGTTCCTTCCGTCGACGACCTCGTCGCGGTGCTGCACGAGCAGGACGTCCGTGCCTTGAGCGTCGACCGCTGGGTACGCGCCGAGGCCGAGACCCTGAGCCCCGCCGAGCGGATCGCCCTGGTGACCCGACGGCTGTGCCTGCCGCCCGAGCGCGAGCCGGAGGTCGCGGTCCAGCTCTCGGACCAGCCGCCGGCCGAGCTGCACCGGGTGGTCACCTTGACCTGGAAGGGCTCCGCCGCGAGCCAGGCCTGACCCGGTACGTACGCTTCGCGCATGTCTCCCAGCGGCTCGGCGGGCGCGACGGCCGGCGCCGTGCGGCGCGCACTGGCCCGCGCGCGCGACGGCAAGACCCTGGACGCCGCCGAGGCCACCGTCCTGCTCGAGGCTCGCGGCGACGACCTCGACGCGCTGCTGACGGTGGCGTCCCGGGTCCGTGACCAGGGGCTGGCGGCGGCTGGGCGCCCTGGGGTCGTCACGTACAGCCCGAAGGTGTTCGTGCCGTTGACGCGGCTGTGCCGCGACCGGTGCCACTACTGCACATTCGTGACCGTGCCGGGGCGGCTCGGGGCGCAGGGGCTGGAGCCGTACCTGTCGCCGGATGAGGTCCTCGCGATCGCCCGGGCCGGCGCCGCGGCGGGCTGCCTGGAGGCCCTGTTCACCCTCGGGGACCGGCCGGAGGACCGCTGGCCGGTGGCCAAGGAATGGCTGGCAGCAAGGGGTTATGACGACACGCTGGCCTACGTGCGCGCGATGGCGGTGCTCGTCCTGGAGGAGACGGGGTTGCTGCCGCACCTCAACCCGGGGGTGATGTCGTGGGCCGAGCTCGCCCGGCTCAAGGCGGTCGCTCCGTCGATGGGGATGATGCTGGAGACGACGTCGACAGCCCTGTTCACCGAGGTGGGCGGACCGCACTTTGGGTCGCCGGACAAGGAGCCGGCGGTGCGGCTGAGGGTGCTCGAGGATGCCGGCCGGCTGTCGGTCCCGTTCACCACCGGGATCCTGGTGGGCATCGGCGAGACGCTGGCTGAGCGGGCCGAGTCGCTCTTCGCGATCCGGGCGAGCGCGCGCCGGCACGGGCACGTGCAGGAGGTGATCGTCCAGAACTTCCGGGCCAAGGACGACACGGCCATGCGCGCCGTTCCCGACCTGGCCGCCGACGAGTACCTCGCGGCCGTCGCGGTGGCTCGGGTGGTGCTGGGGCCGTCGGTGCGGGTCCAGGTCCCGCCGAACCTGTCCGAGCCCGACGAGCTGGCCGCTCTGCTGCGCGCCGGTGTGGACGACTGGGGGGGGGTCTCGCCAGTCACCGCGGACCACGTGAACCCCGAACGGCCCTGGCCCGCAGTGGACCTGCTTGCCTCGCTCTCCGCGGCCGCGGGCTTCACCCTGGTGCCGCGGCTGACCGTGCACCCGGGATACGTACAGGCGGGCACGCCGTGGATCGACCCGCGGGTGATGGGCCACGTGGCGGCACTGGCCGACCCCGCCACCGGGCTGGCCCTGGTCGGCGTCCAGGCCCGGCCCCGTCCCTGGCAGGAGCCGGACCCGTCGTGGGGGACCGCCTCGTCGGGGCGTACCGGCTTGCACGTCGAGGTGGACACCGTCGGGCGTACCGGTGACCGGCGCAGCGACTTCGACGCCGTCTACGGCGACTGGGCGGCGGTGGGCGACGACGCCCGTGCCGCACGCCTGACGATCGGAGGCGGTAGGGCGAACGGGTCGTCAGGGGGGGCGGCGGACTTCGCGGCGGGACTGCGGATCGCGCGGGACCGGCCGGCCGACCTGCTCGACCCGGCGCACGAGGCGGCTGCCCTGGCCCTGTTCGCAGCCGACGGAGCGGCCCTCGACGAGGTGTGCCGGCTGGCCGACGACGTCCGGCGCGACATGGTCGGCGACGACGTCACCTACGTGGTCAACAGGAACATCAACTTCACCAACGTCTGCTACGTCGGCTGCCGGTTCTGCGCGTTCGCCCAGCGACGTACCGACGCCGACGCCTACTCGCTCTCGCTCGACGAGGTACGCGAGCGGGTCGCCGAGGCGGCGGCCCTGGGCGCCACCGAGATCTGCATGCAGGGCGGCATCGACCCCGACCTGCCCGGTACGGCGTACTTCGACCTCGCCCGCGCCGTGAAGGAGGCTGCGCCGGGGATCCACCTGCACGCCTTCAGCCCGATGGAGGTCATGAACGGGGTCGCCAGGACGGGCCTGTCCATCAAGGAGTTCCTCACCGAGGCCAAGGCGGCCGGGCTGGACACCATCCCTGGGACGGCGGCCGAGATCCTCGACGACGAGGTCCGCTGGGTGCTGACGAAGGGCAAGCTGCCGACGTCAGCGTGGGTCGACGTGGTGAGCACCGCGCACCGGCTCGGGATCCGCTCCAGCTCGACCATGATGTACGGCCACGTGGACCACCCGCGGCACTGGCTCGTCCACCTGCGCCAGCTCGCCAGGATCCAGGACGACACCGGGGGGTTCACCGAGTTCGTCCCGCTGCCGTTCGTGCACACCAACGCGCCGGTGTACCTGGCCGGGGTGGCCCGGCCGGGCCCGACCATCCAGGAGAACCGCGCCGTGCACGCCCTCGCCCGGCTGATGCTGCACGGGCGCATCGACCACGTGCAGACCTCGTGGGTGAAGCTGGGTACGGCAGGTACCCAGCTGATGCTCCAAGGCGGCTGCGACGACCTCGGCGGGACCTTGATGGAAGAGACGATCAGCCGGATGGCGGGGTCCCAGCACGGGTCGCAGATGACCGCAGCCGAGCTGGAGGCAGTCGTGCGCGGCATCGGTCGGACCCCCCGCGAACGCACCACGACATACGGAAATCCGGCCCGAATCGCCGCTGGTAGCACTCTCCGGCTTGACGGGAGCGCAGCGACGCGCGTGTAATTCCACGCATGTCGTTCCCCGGTGAGGTCGAGACAGCGTTCGACGTGTTCGAGATCCCCCTCGAGCGGCCAGGGACCAGGGTCGAGGAGGGCACGCGAATGAGCGTGGTATTTCCGCTGACGGGCGGCGAGGACGCGATGTCCTGGCAGGAGCGTGCGCTCTGCGCCCAGACCGACCCGGAGTCGTTCTTCCCGGAGAAGGGCGGCTCGACCCGGGAGGCCAAGAAGGTCTGCACGGGCTGCGACGTCAAGGGCGACTGCCTGGAGTACGCGCTGGCCCACGACGAGCGGTTCGGCATCTGGGGCGGACTGTCCGAGCGTGAGCGCCGTCGACTGAAGAAGCAGGCAGTCTGACCGTCGGAGCCTTCGGGTCCGGCACCGTCGTTTAGGGTTGGCCAACAACACAGCGACACGCTCCTGCGTGCGGCTCGTGTGCTCCCTCGCGATCATCCCTTACGTATGACGACACCTGGACCCGACTCCGCCGACTCGGGTACCGGCACGTCCGACGCCGCTGCGCCTCTCACAGACCAACTAGCCACAGTTCCGCCGGGCCCGGCTGAGCCAGCCTCTTTCTTCGCGGGCATCGAGGACTACACCGGCCCGGCGGAGCCGGACACCCGCACCTTCCCCAGGCACCTGGTCACCGCTGTCCTGGTCGCTCACAACGGGGCTCGCTGGCTGCCCAAGACGCTGACCGCGCTGCGCCGGCTGACCCGAGCGCCCCAGCTGGTCGTCGCCGTGGACACCGGGTCCACCGACGCGACCGCTCACCTGCTCTCCACAGCGCTCGGCGCCTCGGCGGTCATCTCGATGCCGCGCGACACCGGCTTCGGCGCTGCCGTCCACCACGTCGTCGATGCCGGTCGGAACGCTCCCGGCGTACCCGCCGACCCGACCGCGGACGGCCCGCCGGTCGAGTGGTTGTGGCTGCTCCACGACGACAGCGCACCCGATCCCGAGGCGCTGCGCCAGCTGCTCGCCGCAGTGGACGCGAGCCCGTCGATCGCCATCGCCGGCCCCAAGGTCCGCGGGTGGTCCGACCCGGCGCAGCTCGTCGAGCTCGGCGTCACGATCGGGGGCGGCGGGCGCCGGGAGACCGGGCTCGAGCGGCACGAGCTCGACCAGGGCCAGCACGACGGTCGCACCGATGTCCTCGCAGCCGGGTCGGCCGGCCTGCTCGTACGCCGGGACGTCTGGGACGCCCTCGGAGGCTTCGACCCGCGGCTGACGCTGTTCCGCGACGACCTGGACCTCGGCTGGCGAGCCAACCTCGCCGGTCACCGGGTCGTTGTCGTCCCTGCGGCGGTCGTGCACCACGCCGAGGCCGCCGCGCACGGATTGCGCGAAGCGGACGCCGCGCACGGCCACGTCCACCGGGCCGACCGCCGTTCGGCCCTGCACGTGCTGCTCGTCAACTCCCCGGCCTGGTCCATGTCCTGGCAGTGGCTGCGGCTGCTCGTCGGGTCCGTCCTGCGGGGCACCGGCCTGCTCGTCGGCAAGGCGCCGAGGGAGGCGCTGGACGAGCTGGTCGGCGCCGGCTCGGTCCTCTTCTCACCGGTCCCGCTGCTGCGCGCCAGGGCGGCCCGAGCCAAGACGCGGACTGTCCCCGCCGGCTCGGTACGCCACCTGCTGGCGCCGCCGATGTCTGGCCTGCGGCACGGGCTGGAGTCGGTCGCCGGTCTGCTGTCCGGGCGTACCGACCTCTCGGAGTCCGGGGGCAGCGCGCTGGACTCCGGCCCGACGAGCGAGGACGCCGACGAGATGGCCGTCGGGCCCGGTCGGGTCCGCGGTCTGCTCGAGCGGCCTGACGTTCAGCTGGGACTCGGCCTCCTGCTGGCCTCGCTCTTCGCGTTCCGGACCCTGATCTACGGGTCAGGCCTGCTCCAGGGCGGTGCGCTGATCCCGCCGGGTGACGGGGCGTCCTCGCTGTGGTCGTCGTACGCAGCGGAGTGGCACGACGTCGGGCTCGGCAGCCCGCTGGCTGCCCCGCCGTACCTGGTCCCGATCGCCGCGCTCTCGACCCTCCTGCTCGGCAAAGCGTGGCTCGCGGTGGACCTGCTGCTGATCCTGGCGGTCCCGCTCGCCGGCACGGTCGCCTACGTCCTGCTGGGCAAGCTCGTCACCGGCCAGCGGCTGCGTTCGGTCGCTGCAGTGACGTACGCCTTGCTGCCGGCGGTGACCGGGGCGGTCGCGACCGGTCGGCTGGGCACGGCCACAGCCGCGTGGCTGCTGCCGCTGACCGGCGCGCTGGCCGCCCAGGCGGTCGGGCTCGGCGGGTGGCCCGGGTCGCTGCGCCGGTCCTGGGTCGCCGGGCTGCTCCTGGCCGTCGTCGTGGCCTTCGTGCCGACGGTCTGGGTGCTCGCGCTCGTCGCGGGCGCTGCCGGGGTCGCGGTGTTCGCGCTGCGCGACCGGGCGGCCTGGCTGCGGCTGGTCGCGATCCTGGCCGCCCCGCTGGTGCTGCTCGCGCCCTGGACCTTCCGCGTGCTGCGCGAACCTGCGACCGCGCTGCTCGAGGCGGGTGCGCCGTCGGCCGCCCTCGCCGAGCCGCACCTGCCGGCCTGGCACCTGGCAGTGGCCAACCCGGGCGGTCCTGGCGTCCCGTCGCCCTGGGTGACCGTGATGCTGCTCGTCGTCGGTCTGGTCGCGCTGCTGCGCGCAGACCGGCAGCGGCTCGTGGTCGCGGCCTGGCTGGTGTCGCTCACCGGGCTGCTCGTCGGCCTGGTCCTGTCCGCGCAGACCGTCACGCCATCCTCGTTGGGCACCGCGGTGCCGGTCTGGCCCGGGACGGCGTCACTGCTCGTCGGCGGCGGCCTGGTCGTGGCCGCCTGCGTCGCGGCGGACGGGGCACGACGCAGGCTGCGGTCGTACCGCTTCGGCTGGCGCCAGCCGGTGGTCGCCGCGATCGCGGCCCTCGGCGTGACCGCGCCGGTCTTCCTGGCCCTCGGCTGGCTGGTCGGCGGTGTCGCTGCCCCGTTGGAACGGGGCGGCGCCGATGTGCTGCCGCCGTACGTGGTGGTGTCGAGCGTGGTGCCCGGGCGGCCGCGCGCCCTGGTCCTGCGGGCCCACCCCGGCGCCCCCACGACGTACGCCCTGGTCTCCGGCGAGGGGCGTGAGCTCGGGGATGCGGACGTCGCTCCACCCGCCCCGGAGTCGGCGACAGTCGCGGCCGCGGCGTCAGGGCTGCTCGGTGGCAGCGGCGGCCTGGATCAGCTCTCGGTGCTCGCGTCCGCTGGGGTGGGGTACCTCGTGGTCGACGCCCCGGTCGACGTCGGCCTAGAGCGCCTCCTCGACGGGGTCCCCGGGTTGCTGCGGGTCAGCTCGGTGGACAGCGGTGCAGTGTGGCGGCTGACGACGCCGGGATTTCGAGCCCAGCTCGTGCGTCCCGGGGTGGAGGCTGTGCAGCTGCCCGTCGAGTTGACCTCCCGGGTGACCACAGTGGACACGACCTTGCCCGCGCACGCGTCAGCCCTGGAGCTGGTGCTGGCCGAGGCTGCTGACCCGAGCTGGCACGCGAGCGCCGACGGCGTGGCGCTGGTCGGGCATGTCGCGAACGGCTGGGCGCAGGCCTTCGACCTGCCCGCGTCGGCGCGGCACGTGACCGTCACCAACACGTCGTCGCGGCGCGGCTGGCTGGTCTTCCAGGGGGTGGCCCTGTGCGTCCTCGTGGTGCTGGCGCTACCGACCCGTCGGCGCCGGGGCCTGGTGCGCGAGGGAGACGGCGACGACCGCGACGACAGCGACGACAGCGACGACAGCGACGAAGACGGTACGGATGGCGGCAGCGGTGCGGGCGGCACACCTACCGGAGGCGCTGGTCCTGACCGGCCGGCTGCCGTACCCACCCGGCCGAGCAGCCCCGGGAACGTGCGGGTGACGCCATGAAGCTCCCTCCCCCCGTGGTCACCGCCGCCGTCGCGGCTGCCCTTGTCGTCGGCTCCGTCGGGGTCACCTCGCTGGTCAGCCGCGCAGACACCAGACCAGGCCCGAACGCCGTCGAGGTGACCTCACGTCCGATCGCCAGCGCGGACCTAGTCTGCCCGGTACCCACGACGACCAAGGGCGTCAGCCAGGCGACCGTGTCCGTCGGCTCGATCGGCCACACCACGGGCGTCGTCAGCCTCTACCGGCTGACTGGTCCCCTCACGGCGCCACCGCTGGCGGTGGCGGCGGTCGGAGCGTCCGTCCTGCGCTACGTGGTGCCCGTCGGCAAGGCAGCGCCACTGCTCGTGCGCGCCACCGGGAGCTATGCCCCGGGGGTGACCGCCTCAGTGACCACCCGGGTGGCCAGCGGAGCCGGTCGGTCGCTGCAGAGCTCGCCGTGCTCGGCGGCCGGCGGCGACGCCTGGTTCCTCGGCGGCGGGGCGTCGGTCGGACAGCGGTCGGTCCTGTGGCTCACCAACGTGGATGCCGCGCCAGCGACTGTGGACGTCACGCTCTACCTCGCCGGCGGGGTGCAGCAGCCGGCCCCGGTCCAGGGGGTCACCGTCGCACCGCGCAGCCAGGTCAGCTTTGCCCTCGACCTGCTCGCCCCCGGGGTGGCGGCCACGGCGGTGCACGTCGCCACCCGCTCGGGCCGAGTCGCCGCCGCGCTGTCCGACAGCCAGGTGAACGGCCTGATCGCCCAAGGCGCCGACTGGGTCCCGGCTGCCCGAGCCCCGGCCCGGTCCGCCGTCGTGGTGGGCATCCCCGGCGACGCCGATGCCAAGGCGACCCTGAGCCTCGTGGTACCCGGTCCGGACGACGCTGTCGTCAACGTCCACCTCCTGACGGCCGACGGGACCCTGTCCCCCGACGGGCTCCAGGGCCTGTCCGTACCGTCACAGAAGCTGACGACCATGGCCGTGGCAGTCCCTGCCGGTGCCGGTCCGTTCAGCGTCGTCGTGGAGTCCGACCGCCCAGTCGTCGCCGGCGTGCGTACGGTGCGGTCGGGGACGGGTGTGGGTGCCCTGTCCGACTTCTCGTACGCTGCGGGGTCGAGCCCGGCCGCGAGCACGCTGGCTGTTCCGACGGTCGCGCACACCGCGACCGTCAGCACGGTGCTGCAGTTCGCGGCGCCCGGCGACAAGGATGTGGTGGTTGCCCTGACGACCACGACCGCGGCGATCCCGGCGACGGCGAAGACCCCGGCGATCCCGGCTCCGCCACCCAAGACGGTGCGGCTCACGGTGACCGCAGGGACCTCGGTGGAGGTTGTGCTCGGCCCGGTCGGGGCGTCCCTGTCGTCGGTCCTCCTCGAGACCGCGTCGGGGGCGGACCCGCTGTACGTCGGCTGGGTGCTCACCGAGACCGGTCTGCACGGTCCGCTGCTCACCGGCGGATCGCTGCCGCAGGCTCCGCTGACGCTGTCCGTCCCTGCCGTCGCTGCTGATCCCGCTGTCGGCTACCCCGGCCACTGAACGGGTCTGCCGTCGGTCGATCACCATCGGTCGATCACCATCGGCCGATCACGATCGGCCGATCACGATCAGTCGATCAGCGGGGGATCCAGCTCGTCGATCCCGACCCCAAGGAGCTCCGCGAGGTGCTCGACGAGGAGCTCGTGAACCAGGGCCGCCCGGTCGCGCAGGTCCGGGGTGCGGAGCTCGATCGGGCGCCGGTACAGCACCACCCGCGCCGGGGTTCCGGTCGCGGCCGGCTCGGTCCTTCCCAGGCTCAGCGGCTCGGCGCCCGACTCTGCGGCAGCCAGCACGGCGTCGGGGGGTACCTCCTCGATGCCGTACTCGACAAGGGCCATCTGCTCGACCAGGAGCGGGCTGGCCAGGACCGCGCGCTCGACCTGCTCGACGGCGTCGAGGACGTATTCGTCGAAGCGCTCCGACCTGCTGACCGTGAGCGGGACCCCCGCGGGGGCCAGCGAGCCGCGGATGCCGCGGCCGTGCCGGTCGCGGTGCAGGGGACGCTCGCGGGCAGCGTCGTCGTCGGGGCTGGGGGATCCTCCGAAGCGCCGCACGGGTGCAGGGTACGCCGCGACACTTCGCCCCCCGATCACCCAATCCGGGGGCTGGCCGCGCGCCGCCGGTAGGTTCGCGCAGGTGAGCCTCCTTCGCCGCTGCTCGCGGACCGCGTGCGGCAAGACCGCCGTGGCCACCCTCACGTACGTGTATGCCGAGTCGACCGCCGTCCTCGGCCCGCTCGCCATGTACGCCGAGCCGCACTGCTACGACCTCTGCCAGGCCCACAGCGAGCGCCTCACCGCCCCGCGCGGGTGGGAGGTCGTGCGGCTGGCCCCGGACCCCGACGCGCTGGCCCCCAACTCCGACGACCTCGAGGCGCTCGCCAACGCGGTACGCGAGTCGGCCCGCCCGCCGGTCCGCCTCGCGCCCGCCGGCGCTGGTCCCGCTGCAGGCGCGCCGGTGGTCCACGAGCAGGGCCGCCGAGGGCACCTGCGGATCCTGCGCCCCATCGACGACTGACCAGCACCGACTGACCAGCACCGACTGACCGCGCTCAGTCGAAGGCTTGTCCGTTTTGCAGTAGAAACGCCTGCTGCTCAAGTCCGAGCAGGGGTTGTGTCGATGGACCGTCTGTCCACCTGCCCTCACCCGTTCGGAGCATCAGATGCCCAAGGTCACCACCAGCACCGGAACTGCCGGAACCGCCCAGATCGACCAGGACACCCTGATCGCCGAGCTGACCGACGCGGTGGAACCGACCGGCACCCTCATGACGAAGCCGCGCGCTGCCCGCAGCCGCTCGGCCCGCGCCGCTGCCCGGGCCGTCGCACCCGTAGCCCTCGGTTCGCTCACCCAGCCCGGCGCCCGGCAGGGGGCCTCCTGCCAGGTCTGCGGCAGCCCCCGGGTGACCAGCCTCGCCCTGACCCTGACCGACGGGACCCCGGTGGAGTTCACCTCGTGCCACGCCTGCGAGCACCGCAGTTGGTTCAGCCCGATCGGCGAGCTCGACCGCGCGACCGTGCTCGAGAAGACCCGCAAGATCCGGTAGTGGCTGCCCGGTAGGGTCTGCTGCATGCGCGACCTGGGTCAGATCATCAAGGCCTACGACGTGCGCGCGGTCTATCCCGACCAGCTCGACGAGTGGCTCGCCGCCAACATCGGCGCGGCCTTCGTCCAGGTGGTCGATGCTCACGGCGGCGCTGTGGTCGTCGGCCACGACATGCGGCCGAGCAGCGTCCCGCTCGTCGAGGCTTTCACCGCTGGTGTCATCGCCCAGGGCGCCGACGTCGTGCAGGTGGGTCTGGTGTCCACCGACGCGCTCTCGTTCGCCTCGGGCCTTCTCGACCTGCCCGGGGCGATGTTCACGGCCAGCCACAACCCGGCGAAGTACAACGGCATCAAGCTCTGCCGGGCCGGTGCCGTACCCGTCGGCCAGGACACCGGCCTCGGGGCCATCCGCCGGCTGGTCGAGGACGGGGTCCCGGCGTACGACGGGGCGGCCGGGCAGGTGAGCCGCCGCGACCTCCTGCCGGAGTACGCGGCCTACCTCAAGGTCCTCGTCGACCTCGCGGGCATCCGGCCGCTGACGGTGGTCGTCGACGCGGGCAACGGGATGGGCGGGCACACCACGCCGGTCGTGCTCACCGGGTTGCCGCTCACCGTGGTGCCGATGTACTTCGAGCTCGACGGGACCTTCCCGAACCACGAGGCCAACCCGATCGACCCGGCCAACCTGCGTGACCTGCAGGCCAAGGTCCGCGAGACCGGCGCCGACCTCGGCCTGGCCTTCGACGGCGATGCCGACCGCTGCTTCGTGGTCGACGAGCGCGGCGCGATCGTGTCCCCGTCCACCATCACTGCGCTGATCGCGGCCCGTGAGCTGGCCCGCAACCCCGGGTCGCCGGTGATCCACAACCTCATCACCTCGAGGTCGGTGGCCGAGGTCATCCGCGAGCACGGCGGGACCCCGGTACGTACCCGGGTCGGGCACTCGTTCATCAAGGCCGTGATGGCCGAGACCGGCGCGGTCTTCGGCGGGGAGCACTCGGGCCACTTCTATTTCCGGGACTTCTGGCGGGCCGACTCGGGGATGCTGGCCGCGCTGCACGTGCTCGCGGCCCTCGGCGAGGCGCCCGCTGGCAGCACGCTGTCGGCCCTGCTCCAGGAGTTCGACCGGTACGTCGCGTCGGGAGAGGTCAACTCGACCGTCGACGACGCGGCGGCCAGGAGCGAGCTGGTCCGCACGGCGTTCAGCCCCACCGCGTACGCCGCCGTCGACGCTGGCGAGCCGACCGAGGTCGACGATCTCGACGGGCTGACCGTCGACGCGGCCGACTGGTGGTTCAACCTGCGCTCCTCCAACACCGAACCGCTGCTCCGGCTCAACGTCGAGGCCACCGACGCCGCCACGATGGAACGGGTCCGCGACGCGGTCCTGGATCTGGTCCGAACCCCCCGTGAGGAAGTCGCATGAACATCGACCCGGTCCTGCTCGAGATCCTTGCCTGCCCGTGCGAGCACCACGAGCCGCTCGAGGCTGTCCAGCCGGCGGGATCGACGGGTACCCCGAGCGGCGACGGCACCCTGGTCTGCACCCGTTGTCGTACCTCCTTCCCGGTCCGTGACGACATCCCGATCATGCTGCTCGACGAGGCCACGCCTGGGCCGAACGGCGTCGGCGGCGTGGTCGCAGAACCCGCCTGATGGCCCGCTCGATCGACGAGCTGCTTCTCGACGACGCCGAGTCGCTCGCCGCCGCCGACCGCGGCGGCACCCTGCTGGCGCTCGCCGGCGCCGGCGCCCAGGTACGGGCCGCGCAGACCCTGGCGGAGGAGGCGGGCGCCACGTCGGTCGCCGACGACGGACGGCCGCGAGCCGTGGTGGTCGCCGCCCTCGGCGGGTCCGCCGTCGTCGCGGATCTGCTGACCGCGCTGGCCGGCCCTGGCAGCCCGGTCCCGGTGATGGCGGTGCACTCCTCGACGCTGCCGGGGTGGGTCAGCCCGCTCGACCTGGTCGTCGCGGTCTCCATGTCGGGGCGGGCGATCGGGCCGCTTGCAGTGGCGTCAGAAGCGGCCCGCCGTGGCTGCCGGCTCCTGACGGTCGGACGCGAACGCTCGCCGCTGGCCGACGTGTGCGCGCAGGCTCGTGGCGTGCACGTGGGCGTCCAGGGTGGGCTGCGCTCGTCGCGGGTGGGCCTGTGGGCGCTCGGGGTTCCCGTCCTCGTGGCGGCGGATGCACTCGGCCTTGTTCACGGCGACGCAGCCGTCCTCGCGGCCACTGCGGACGCGCTGGACGCGGTCGCCGATGCCGCCCGGCCATCGTCGGAGACGTTCGTGAACCCGGCGAAGTCCCTGGCCGTCGACCTCGCGGGGACGATCCCGCTCGTCCTGGGTGCGGGAGACCTCGCGGGGGTTGCGGCACTGCGGACCGCCGCCCAGCTGTCGCGCAACGCCCGTCACCCGTCTGTCTCGGGGATCCTGCCCGATGCTGCGGCCGAGGTGGTGGCTACCTTCGACGGCCCGTTCGTCCGTACCGAGGCCGACCTCTTCGCAGATCCGTTGGACGCGCCCAGCTCGACGGCCCTGCGTCTCCTGCTGATGCACGACTCGATCGACGACGAGGTCGACGACGTACGCCGGGTGGCCGCGGTGGTCGCCGGGACCGCGCGCGACGGCGGCGTCCTGGTCACCGAGCTGCGAGCCGAGCCCGGGCCGGCACTGGCGCGGATCGCGAGCCTCGTCGGCCTGACCGACTTTGCCTCCGTCTACCTCGCGCTCGGGATGGGCATGGACCCGGCCACCTCTCCGCACGTCGCGGACATGAAGGAGCGCATGAGGTGAGCGCGGAGGGCGGCACCAAGGCGATCGTGGCCGCGCTCGTCGCCAACCTCGGGATCGCCGCGTCCAAGTTCGTCGCGTTCGCCGTCACCGGGTCGGCCTCGATGGCGTCCGAGGGCGTGCACTCCCTCGCCGACTCGGGCAACCAGCTGCTGCTGCTGGTCGGCGGCCGCCGGGCCCAGCGGGCGGCCGACACCGAGCACCCCTTCGGCTACGGCCGCTCTCGCTACATCTACGCCTTCATCGTCTCGATCGTGCTGTTCAGCATCGGCGGCCTCTACGCCGTGTACGAGGGCAGCCACAAGATCGGCCACCCGGCTGACGTGAAGTCCCCGCAGTGGGCCTTCGGCGTGCTCCTCGTCGCGATCGTCCTCGAGGGGTTCTCGTTGCGTACGGCCGTCCGCGAGGCGCAGCACTCGCGCGAGGGCCGGAGCTGGTGGCAGTTCGTCCGGCACGCCAAGGCCCCCGAGCTGCCCGTCGTGCTGCTGGAGGACACCGGGGCCCTGCTCGGCCTGGTGGTGGCGCTGCTCGGCGTCACCCTCGCCGCAGTGACCGGCAACGGTCGCTGGGACGGCGTCGGGTCGCTCACCATCGGGCTGCTGCTCGGGGTCATCGCGGTCATCCTCGCCGTCGAGATGAACAGCCTGCTGATCGGCGAGGCGGGCAGCCGGGCCGACGTCGATGCGGTCTGGACCGCTCTGGAGGCTGGCGACGACATCGTCCGGGTCATCCACCTCAAGACGCTGCACCTCGGGCCCGAGGAGCTGCTGGTCGCAGCCAAGATCGCGGTGGCCCACGACGACACCGCGCGGGCGGTCGCCGCGGCCATCGACGCCGCCGAGCTGCGCGTCCGCGCAGCCGTACCTATCGCGCGTGTCATCTACCTCGAGCCGGACATCGACCGCCCGACCAGCTGAGTCTCCAAGACGGGTAGCGGTTCACCTGACCGGGAGGTAGCCGCGCAGCAGCCGCTGCGCCTTGACCTGGTCGAAGTCCAGCGCCCGGGTCGGCGGGGTGAGCCGGCCGGTGAGCCGCCCCAGCTGGGCAACGTCGGCGGCGACCCCGGGGTCGACCAGGGCGCGCAGCGCGAAGGCCAGCGCCTGCGGCGCAACACCGTAGCGCTGCTCGACCACGCTCGCCCAGGCTGCCGCAGCGAGGTCGCCGGAGTCGTACTGTCGATGCATGCCGGGCTGCTCGGCGGCGGTCGGGAGCAACCCCAGACCCTCCCGGTAGCGCAGCATCCGGGGGGTAGTCCCGAGCCTTCGTGCGGCCTCGGTGATCCTCATGAGGCCCATTTTAGCCATTCTTGACACGATCGTGTACGGAATGGTCCAGGACGAGCCGAAGCCGTCCTAGGATCGTTGGCATGACCCAGACCTCGAGCAGCACAGACCTGTCCGGCACCACCCCGCGCCACTCGATCGCCGACGCCTCCCTTGCCAGCCAGGGCAAGGCGCGGATCGAGTGGGCCGAGCGCTCCATGCCGGTCCTGCGGCAGATCCGCGAGCGCGTCGCCAAGGAGCGTCCGTTCGAGGGCGTACGCATCGCTGCCTGCATGCACGTCACCACCGAGACGGCCAACCTGATGCGCGCCCTGCAGGCCGGCGGCGCCGACCTCGCCCTGTGCGCCAGCAACCCCTTGTCGACCCAGGACGACACCGCCGCCGCCCTCGTGCACGAGTACGGCATCTCGGTCTTCGCCCATCACGGCGTCGACGGCGAGGGTTACTACGCGGACATCAACGCGGCGCTCGACATCGCCCCGCACCAGGTCT
>JANYIP010000313.1 GCA_025361995.1 Streptomycetales bacterium
CGGCGCCGCTGTGCAGTCGGTGGACCGTGCGATCACCGTCCTGGAGATCCTGGCCCGCCGCGGCGAGGTCGGTGTCACGGACATCGCCGCCGAGCTGGGCGTGCACAAGTCGACCGCGTTCCGGCTGGTGTCGGTCCTGGAGAACCGTGGCCTGGTCGAGCAGCACTCGGAGCGCGGCAAGTACCGCCTCGGGCTTGGCCTGGTCCGGCTGGCCGGCGCGACGACCGCGCGGCTGGACCTGACCCAGCAGGGCCGCACGGTGATCGAGGCCTTGGCTCGCGACGTCGGCGAGACGATGAACATCACGATCCTGTCCGGCCACGACGCGTTGTACATCGACCAGGTCGCGGGTACGTCGGCGCTGCAGATGCACAACTGGGTGGGCCAGCTCGTCCCGCTGCACTGCACGTCCAACGGCAAGGCGCTGATCGCCTGGCTCCCCGAGGAGCGCCAGCGCGAGCTGCTCACCGAGCCGCTGGCCCGCTTCACCGACGCGACGGTCACCCACGTGGACGACCTGCTCAAGGAGCTGGCCCAGGTACGCGAGCAGGGGTACGCCACCGCGTTCGAGGAGCTCGAGCAAGGGCTGATCGCCGTGGCCGCCCCGATCCGCGACATGAGCGGCAACGTGGTGGCCTCGCTCAGCGCGTCAGGGCCAGTCTTCCGGCTGCCTCCCGAGCGGATCCCTGCGCTCAGCCTGACGGTGCGCGCTGGGGCGGACGAGGTCTCGCGACGGATGGGTTCGTCCGCCAGCTGATACTGGTCTGTAAGCGTTGACATCGGGGGTATGTGCAAATCCCTGCGACCGGCGTGCCACAGTGACCGCCTCGGGGACCGCCCGGGAACTGTGAGTGACCTGTTCGGGAACCGCCCGGGGGAGGGGACGGCACTGTGACGAAATATGTGTATGACTTCGCCGAGGGCGGCAAGGACCTGCGCGACCTGCTCGGCGGCAAGGGCGCGAACCTCGGGGAGATGACCAACCTCGGCTTCCCCGTGCCGCCGGGCTTCACGATCAGCACCGACGCCTGCCGGGCGTACCTGGCCTCCGGGTCGGAGCCGCCGGAGCTCGCCGCCGAGGTGGCTGAGCACCTGCTGGCGCTGGAAGCGACCATGGGCCGGCGCCTCGGCGACCCGGTCGACCCGCTGCTGGTGTCGGTACGCTCCGGCGCGAAGTTCTCGATGCCCGGGATGATGGACACAGTCCTGAACATCGGGCTCAACCGCGCGTCGGTCGAGGGCCTGGCGAAGCAGTCGGGGAACGAGCGCTTCGCTTGGGACTCCTACCGGCGGCTGGTGCAGATGTTCGGCCGCACAGTGCTCGGGGCGGACGGGGACGCCTTCGAGGAGGCGCTGGCGCACGCCAAGACGGCGCGCGGCGCGGCCTCGGACCTCGACCTCGAGGCGGACGACCTGCGCGCCCTGGCGACGGTGTTCGAGCAGATCGTGCTGGACCAGTGCGGCCGACCGTTCCCGGAGGATCCGCGGGATCAGCTGACGCTCGCGATGCACGCCATCTTCGACTCGTGGAACGGTGACCGGGCCGTCCTCTACCGCCGCCAGGAGCACATCCCGTCCGACCTGGGGACAGCAGTCAACGTGTGCACGATGGTCTTCGGCAACCTGGGCATGGACTCGGGCACCGGGGTCGCCTTCACCCGCGACCCCGGCTCCGGCCAGCCCGGCGTGTACGGCGACTACCTCCAGAACGCCCAGGGCGAGGACGTGGTGGCGGGGATCCGTACCCCGGTCCCGCTGGCCGAGCTGGCCACGCTCGACCCCGGCGCGTACGCCGAGCTCATGGCGGTGATGGTGACCTTGGAGAACCACTACCGCGACCTGTGCGACATCGAGTTCACCGTCGAGCGGGGCAAGCTGTGGATGCTGCAGACACGGGTGGGCAAGCGGACCGCCGGGGCGGCCTTCCGGATCGCCACCCAGCTCGTCGACCAGGGGTTGATCGACCTGGACGAGGCGCTGACCCGGGTGACTGGGCACCAGCTGATGCAGCTGATGTTCCCCCGGTTCGACGAAGGTGCTGAGCGCACCCTCATCGCTACCGGCATGAGTGCC
>JANYIP010000335.1 GCA_025361995.1 Streptomycetales bacterium
GCCCGGGGCCGGGACGTGGGCTTCTGGACCGCCGTCCCCGACGGGCACGGTGCGGGCGCCGGCCTGCCGGTCTGCCTGATCCTGCACGGGGCCACCGCGACCACCGCCGACTACACCAAGTTCGGCTTCGGTCAGTTCCTCACCGCAGCAGTACGGGCCGGCGTGCCCCCCTTCGTCCTCGCCGGCGCCGACGGTGGCCAGACCTTCTGGAAGGGGTCCGGGCCGGGCAGCGCCGACGACCCGCAGAAGATGCTGCGCGACGAGGTCCCGCAGTGGTGCGCGGACCTGGGGTTCGACGCGAGCCGGGTCGCGGCGTACGGCTGGTCGATGGGCGGCAACGGCTCGCTGCTGACGGCCGAGCGGCACCCCGGCTGGCTGCGCGCCGTGTCCGCACTGAGCCCCGCGATCAGCGTCGGGGACGAAGTCTTCCACCGGGTGGACACGCTCGTCGGGGCCCAGACCGCGCTGTGGTGCGGGGAGTCCGACCCGCTGCTCCCAGCGGTCAAAGCGCTCGCCGCGAAGATCCCCGGCGGCCCGGCGGTGGCGGCCTGGGACAAGGGCGCGCACCGGCGGGTGTACTGGAACCGGGTGACCCCCGCGGCCTTCGCGTTCGTCGGCCGCGCACTCGGCTAGCCGCTGGCATAGCGTGAGCGGGTGGACCGACTCGAGATCGCCGGCATCGACAGCCCGGCCGACCTGGCGACCCGGCTCGACGACGTCGGCTACCTCGCTGACGAGGGTCTGGCGACGGCAGCCTTCCTAGCGATCCGGATGGGCCGTCCGCTCTTCCTCGAGGGCGAGGCCGGCGTCGGTAAGACCGCGCTCGCCCGGGCGCTCGCCGAGGTGGCGAGCGCGCCGCTGATCCGGCTGCAGTGCTACGAGGGGCTCGACGTCACCCAGGCCTTGTACGACTGGGACTTCCCGCGCCAGCTCCTGCACCTGCGCGCAGCCGAGGCCCTCGGTGGTCGCGGTTCGGATGGCACCGATGGCACCGACGGCACCGATGGCACCGACGGCACCGATGGCAGAGCCGAGGCATTCGAGCGGGACCTCTACGACCGCAGGTTCCTCGTCGCCCGACCGCTCCTGCAAGCCATCGAGACCAGCCCGTGCGTGCTCCTCGTCGACGAGGTCGACCGGGCCGACGACGAGTTCGAGGCGTTCCTCCTCGAGGTGCTCAGCGAGTTCAGCATCACGGTGCCCGAGCTGGGGACGCTCGTCGCCGCGACCTCGCCGCTGGTCGTGCTCACCAGCAACCGCACCCGCGAGGTGCACGACGCCCTCAAGCGTCGCTGCCTCTACCACTGGCTCGACCACCCCAGCTTCGAGCGCGAGGTCGCGATCATCCGCCGCCGGCTCCCTGCGGCGACCGAGCGGCTCGCCGCTGACGTCGCCAAGGCTGCCGGTGCGCTGCGCGGTCAGGACCTCCTCAAGCCGCCGGGGGTGGCGGAGTCGATCGACTGGACCGAGGCGCTGCTTGCGCTGGGCGCGCGCGACCTGGACCCGGACTCGGCGGCCAGGACCCTCGGCGCCGTGCTCAAGTACCGCGAGGACACCGACCGGGTACGCGCCGCCGGGCTCGACACGTTGGTCAGATGACGCCAGCCGTCACCGCCGCGGAGAATGCCGCCGGCGTCGACTCCGCTGCGGGCGGCAGCATCACCGCCACCCTGGTCGGGTTCGCCCGTACCTTGCGGGCGGCCGGGGTGGATGCGAGCCCGGACCGGGTACAGGCGATGGTCGGCGCCCTCGGCGAGCTCGATGCCGGGAGCCGCTCCGACACGTACTGGGCCGGCCGCCTCACGCTGTGCGCCGGACCGGACGACCTAGCCAGGTACGACCGTGCGTTCGAGGCCTGGTTCGGCGGCGACGAGCCCGGTCGCTTGCGCCCGCGTACGGTCGTCCAGCTCCCGCGCGACATCGCGATGCCGACCTCGTCCGGGGTCGACGGGGGACCGGGGGAGGAGTCGAAGGCAGCGACCGCCAGCGAGCAGGAGGTGCTGCGGCACCGCGACGTGGCACGGCTCACCGGGCCTGAACGTGCTGAGCTGCACCGCATGCTCGCGCTGCTGCGCGCCTCAGCGCCGACCCGGCTGTCCCGTCGCCGCCGCCCGTCCACCACAGGACCGCTGGACTCCCGGCGCACCGTGCGGGCCATGCTCGAGCGCGGGGGCGAACCGGCCCGGCTGCGTCACCACCGCCGGGCCGAGCGCCCTCGCCGGCTCGTGCTGCTGATCGACGTCAGCGGCTCGATGGCCCCGTACGCGGACACGTTGTTGCGGTTCGCCCACGCGGCCGCCAGCCGGCGCCCGAGCACCGAGGTGTTCACCCTCGGGACCAGGCTGACCCGGGTGACCAGGGAGCTGGCCGACCGCTCGCCGGACGCCGCGCTGGCCGCGGTGTCGGCGGCGGTCGCGGACTGGAGCGGCGGTACCCGGCTCGGCGCGGACCTCAAGGACTTCCTGGACCGGTACGGCCAGCGCGGCACCGCCAGGGGGGCCGTCGTCGTTGTCGCCTCGGACGGCTGGGAACGCGGCGATCCTGCGCCGCTCGGCGAGCAGATGGCCAGGCTGCACCGGCTGGCCCACCGGGTCGTCTGGGTCAACCCGCACAAGGCCCGCCCTGGCTACGAGCCACTGGTCGCCGGAATGGCAGTTGCTCTCGCGCACGTCGACGACTTCGTGGCCGGACACAGCTTCGCCGCCTTCGAAGAGCTGGCCGCGCTACTGTCCGGAGCAGGCAGGGAGCTGGCGCAGAGTCAGGCAGGGAGGCCCCGTGCGTGACCTGATCGAGGACATCGAGCGGCTCGCCGCGGACGGCGCCGCCTTCGGGCTGGCCACCGTGGTCCGTACCTGGCAGTCCGCTCCGCGACCGGCTGGCGCCTCGATGGCCGTGTCGAGCACCGGCGAGGCCGTCGGCAGCGTCAGCGGCGGGTGTGTCGAGGGTGCCGTGTACGAACTGGCCACCGAAGTGCTCACGTCGGCCCAGCCAGTCCTGCAGCGGTACGGCGTCACCGACGACGACGCCTTCGCCGTGGGCCTCACCTGCGGCGGCATCCTGGACATCTTCGTAGAGCGTGTCAGCGTCGCGAGCTGGCCCGAGCTGCCTGAGGTCATCGCGTCCATCCGCAGCCGGGACCCCGTCGCCGTGGCCACCATCGTCGCCGGGCCTGGCCGGATCGGCGCCAAGCGCACGGTCTGGTCGGACCGGGCGGCCGGGTCGCTCGGGTCGGAGCGGCTCGACCACGCGGTCGCCGACGACGTCCGCGGCATGCTCGAGGCGGGCCGCACCGGCTACCTGCACTTCGGCGCCGACGGCGAACGGCGCGGGGACGAGCTCGCGATCTTCGTCCAGTCGTACGCGCCGCCACCGAAGATGCTGGTCTTCGGCGCGATCGACTTTGCCGCCGCGGTGGCCAGGATCGGGCGCTTCCTCGGCTACTACGTGACCGTGTGCGACGCCCGGCCGGTGTTCGCCACCACCAAGCGCTTCCCGGAGGCTGACGAGGTTGTCGTGGAGTGGCCGCACAAGTTCCTCGAGCGCACGGTGGTGGACTCGCGGACGATCATCTGCGTGCTGACCCACGACCCGAAGTTCGACGTCCCCCTGCTGGAGGCCGCGCTGCGGACCCCTGCCGCGTACATCGGGGCGATGGGCAGCCGCAAGACGCACGATGACCGGCTGTTCCACCTGCGCGAGGCGGGGGTCAGCGAGGAGGAGCTGGCCCGGCTGTCGTCGCCGATCGGGCTCGACATCGGGGCACGTACGCCGGAGGAGACCGCAGTGTCGATCGCAGCCGAGATCGTGTCGGCGCACTGGGGGGGCTCGGGCGGGCGGCTGACGCGCAGCGCCGGGCCGATCCACCGGGACGCTCCCCGGTGATCTCCAGGGTGCTGTCCGGGGTGCTGTCCGGGGTGCTGTCCACGGTGATGTCCTGGGTGATGTCAGAGTGACCCCCGCCGGGCGCCAGGGGGCGGCGCGGCCCCGACGGGTGGGCGGCCTTGTGCTGGCTGCCGGCGAGGGGCGCCGCTTCGGCGGGCCGAAGGCGCTCGCTGAGCTCGACGGCGAGCGACTCGTCGACCGGGCCGTTCGCATCCTGAGCCTCGGTGGCGCCGATCCGGTTCTGGTGGTGCTCGGTGCGGCGGTGGTCGACGTCGCCGGCGCCGATGCCGTGATCGTGGCCGAGGACTGGGCGCAGGGGATGGGCTCGTCGCTGCGGGCCGGCCTCGCGGCGCCCCAGCTCGCCGGCTGCAGCGCGGTCATCGTCCAGCTCGTCGACCAGCCCGGGATCCGGGCGACCGCGGTCCGACTGCTGGTCGCTGCGCACGACGAGGGCGCCGACCTTGCGGTGGCGACGTACGCGGGGGAGCGCGGCCACCCGGTCCTGCTGGGCCGTGACCGCTGGACCGACATCGCGGCGGGGGCCGTCGGTGACCAGGGCGCCCGTTCCTATCTTGCGGCCCACGCCGACGAGGTCCTCGAGGTGCCGTGCGACGGCGACGCCAAGGATGCCGACACCCCCGGTGAGCTGGCCGGTCGCGGGATCTTGTCCCGGATCGCCGGGGACTCCGGGACGGGGTCGGCCGGCGCTGCGCTCGGTGCCGGCTTCGACGAGCTGGGCGCACTGCTGGGGGGCGCCGGGGCTCGCGCCAGGGTCGACGACAAGGCCGCCGAGGTCGTACGCAGGGCCAGCTTCGAGTCCGGCGAGCCGGCTGCGATGACGGTCGACCTCGAAGCCGGCGTCGTGCGCTTTCGCCGCGACCGGCGGTAGCGTCGCCCTCGTGACCGCGTACGCCCTGCCGCCCGTGAGCCAGTTCGCGGGCGACGACGGCTCGGCCGACCCGGCACTGACCGCGGTGCTGATGGCGTACGCGGCCGGCCAGGTCGGCCTCTATGCTGTCCAGCGCGCCCTGGTGTCCGCGCGAGTCCTCGTCCCGGTCGTCGCCGAGCTGGCAGAGCTGGGGCAGGCTCCCGACGGGCGGCGGGCCGAGAAGACGACGCACATGTCCTCGGTGACCATCACTGGTCGCGACGGCCGTCTCGCCCAGCCGATGTTCACCTCGATCGCCGCCTTGACCGCATGGAACCCGCAGGCGCGGCCGTTCCCCTCCAGCGCGGTCGACGTCGCCAGGGGTGCGTACGCGCAGGGAGCCGTGGCCCTGGTCATCGACATGGCCGGCCCGGTCGACGTCGTACTCGAAGGTCCGTCGATGCTGGCGCTCGCCGAGTGCAGGGTCTGGCTGCCGGCTGTCGAGGACCCAGAAGTCCTGGCGGCCGTCGGCGACGCGCTCGCCGGGCTGCCCGGGCTGGCCGGGGTCGACGTCAGCGCCTCGGCGGAGGCCGACTTGACCTTGACCCTGCACGTGCTGGGCGCCGATGACGTACCCGGGTCGGCTCGTGACGTGGCCCAAGAGGCCGCCCAGCGGCTGGCTACCGTGGACCTGCTGCGTGTCCGGCTCGAGCGCGGGCTCGACCTCGCCGTCACCCCCACCTGAGGTGGCGGCGAACCGGGCCGGCTGGCCTCGGCCGCACTGGGTCGCTAGCGTCGGCGAACGGGTGAACGCGACCGGGGTACGTCAAGGCGACCGGCCGGGGAGTCGAACAGTGGACATGCAGCCTGTGCACGTCAGACCCGCGCGGCGAGCCTGGACCTTCCGTCGGCCGCGGTCGTTCGCCGTCGTCGCAGCCCTTGCGGTCCTCGGTGGCTTGCTCGGCGCGGGCGTCGGACCGGCGTCGGCCGCCACGGTCACGGTCGTGCACCCGGGCGCCAACCTCATCACCGCGATCAGCGCGTTGCGCGCCGGCGACACCCTGCAGCTCGCGGCCGGGACGTACAGCCAGGCGTACATGCGGATCACGATGGCCGCCGGGACCGCGGCCGCCCCCATCACGGTCACGGCGCAGGACCCAGCCCACCCGCCGCTGATCCTCGGCGGTCTCGAGCTCTACAGCCCCACGTACGTCGCGATCCGGCACCTGCGCATCCAGGGCACCTTCGCCGGGCTCGCCGGGCTGAACATGGTCGGCGGCACCGGCTGGATCGTGGACAGCACCGAGGTCTGGGGCGCCCAGCAGACGCTGTCGCTCGCGAACGTGGTGATCGGCGGAAGCGGCGGCTACCCGCGCAACTTCACCTTCAGCCAGAACTGTGTCCACGACGCGGCGAACTCCACCAACCCCGACCAGGTCGACCACAACGTGTACGTGACGTTCCCCGGCAGCACGACCACCAGCGGCACGATCACGCGCAACATCATGTGGGACGCCCCGCACGGGGAGAACATCAAGATCGGCAACGGCGGGCTGGACGGGGCGCTGGGCGCGTGGAACGTCCGGGTCTCGAACAACACTCTGGTCACCGGCGGTCGCCAGCTCCTGCTGCACGCGAACGTCCGCAACACCACGGTGATCGGGAACCTCTTCTACGACGCGACCCAGGGGTTCGTGGCCAGCCCGAAGACGACCCAGGTCTACATCCACGACGTGATCGGCACCGGCAACACGTTCTCGTACAACTACTCGGCCGCGGCCACCATGTTCATCTACGACCCCAAGTCCGTGGTCACCCTCGGCGTGGGCAACGTGACCGGCGCGAACCCGGCGTTCACCGGCGTCAACACCTGCGCGGGCTGGAAGCAGACCCTGGCGGCCGCGCTGCCGTACGGGCGGTGGGGGACCAGCAGCTTCGTCCCGCTGTCCGTACCGCCGTCCGACCGGATCACCGGCCCCTTCTGGCACTGAGGCCAGCTGGCACGTGAGGACTGGGTCGCAAGGCTGGTAGCCTTCGGGTACGACCGACCGCGTCGATCCGGGCACTGCGCCGGTGCTGGCGCAGTCTGCAAGTGGAGGCCCACCTCCCACCCGCCAGCCCTCGAGGCTGTCGGGTCCGGTCCGGCACCAGTTCGCTGGTGCCTGCAAGCGTGCGCGCAGCCCCGCGTTCTGGGGCCGGCGGGCATGCTCGGCCGGTCGTTCACGGGCCCCCGCCTGCTCCAGGCACGGGGGCCTTCCTCGTTCCCGGAGTCGCGTCACCGAGCTCGCGGCGAGCGATCGCCCTTTACGTCCACCGTCCTGAGGAGGGCACATCAGCGCAGAGCCCCGCATCAACGACCGGATCCGCGTCCCCGAGGTGCGGCTAGTCGGTCCGAACGGCGAGCCGGTCGGCATCGTCCGCATCGAGGATGCCCTCAGGCTGGCCCAGGAGTCCGACCTCGACCTCGTCGAGGTGGCCCCGATGGCCCGACCCCCGGTCTGCAAGCTCATGGACTACGGCAAGTTCAAGTACGAGTCGGCCATGAAGGCCCGTGAGGACCGCAAGAAGCAGGTCAACACGGTCATCAAGGAGATGAAGCTCCGGCCGAAGATCGACCCGCACGACTACGAGACCAAGAAGGGTCACGTCGTCCGGTTCTTGAACGCCGGGGACAAGGTCAAGATCACCATCATGTTCCGGGGCCGCGAGCAGTCGCGACCCGAGCTCGGCTACCGGTTGCTGCAGCGCCTCGCCGGCGACGTCGCGGACATCGGGACGATCGAGTCGGCGCCGAAGCAGGACGGCCGCAACATGATCATGGTGCTCGGACCGACCCGGAAGAAGGCCGACGTCCGAGCAGAGCGCGAGGCGGAGAAGCGCCGGAACCCGGCGACAGCAGCCGAGTCCGGCCATGGGCAGGAGCCGGCCGACGTCCCCGACGTCGCCGCCGCTCTCGCCGCTGACCTCGAGGCCGCAGCCGCAGTCGCCGAGACCGAGACCGTCGAGTAGGTCAGCACCACACGCCAGCCTGAACGAGAACCGTCAGTTCCACGAAACGGCCCTTGAGCCGCGACCTCAGAGGAGACACGGCGTCATGCCGAAGATGAAGACGCACAGCGGATCGAAGAAGCGATTCCGGGTGACCGGGACCGGCAAGATCATGCGCGAGAAGGCCAACCGCCGGCACCTGCTGGAGAGCAAGTCCTCCAAGCGCACCCGCCGCCTCGCCCTCGATGTCGTCGCCGCACCCTCAGACGTGAAGAAGATCAAGCGCCTCCTCGGCATCTGACCTGAGCCGTCCCGACCAGACAGGTACGACCGCGCAGGTCGCACCGGCCGACTGAACCCCGATTGAACAAGGAGTACCCAAGTGGCACGCGTGAAGCGGGCGGTCAACGCCCAGAAGAAGCGTCGCGAGACTCTCGAGCGGGCCAGCGGCTACCGCGGTCAGCGGTCGCGGCTGTACCGGAAGGCCAAGGAGCAGGTCA
>JANYIP010000341.1 GCA_025361995.1 Streptomycetales bacterium
GCTCTCCCGGCTGGATGCCCGTCGCGGGCGTGACGCCGCGTTCCTGACCGAGGCGACCGCGCTGTTCCGCGGTGCCGCGTACGCCGCTTTCGACGGAGCGCCGCCGGCACTGGCCACGCACGCAGCGATCGCCGCTCCGTACGCGCACTGCACCGCACCGCTGCGCCGCCTGGTCGACCGGTACGTCGGGGAGGTCTGCGTGAGCCTGTGCGCGGGGGGCGGAGCAGCTGCCGTGCCAGCGTGGGCGCGCGCCGCGCTGCCCGCCCTGCCCGAGGAGATGGCGACCGGGATCCGGCGCGGGAACCAGCTCGACCGCGCCGACATCGACCTGGTCGAGGCGGCCGTGCTCGCGCCGACAGTCGGGCGGGTCTTCTCCGCCGTGGTGGTCGACCTCGACGAGCGGCGTGGGGGAGCGACCGTCCAGATCGCGGACCCAGCGGTGCTCGCCCACTGCGACTCCCCACCCGGTCAGCTCCCGCTCGGCGGGAAGATCCAGGTCAAGCTCGTCCAGGCTGATGTCGGCACCCGTACCACCCGCTTCGTGCGCGTCCCATGAGCGTGCCGGAGCCGGTGCAGACCACCCTTGACGTCACGATCGGCCGTGGCGCCCGCGGCGCGGGGGACTGGCGCCGGCTCAGCCCGACCTATGGGGAGCCACGCAATCTCCGCGCCGAGCTGGGTGGCGGGTCCGGCGCCGGCGGTCGCGGGGACCAGCCGCTGCTGGCCTTCGCGCACCTGTCGGACCTGCACGTGTGCGACCACCAGTCACCAGCGCGGGTGGCGTACCTCGACCGGTACGCCGACCCCGACTGGCCCGACCACGAGCGGGTGCCGTCGGTCGGGACGTACCGGGCGCAGGAGCTGATGACGCAGCACGTCGTCGACGCGATGGTTCGCGCGGTCAATGCCCAGGCCGGCCGGCCGACCCCCGCGAGCGGGCAGGAGCTGGCCTTCGCCGTCACCACCGGCGACGTCACCGACAACGCCCAGCTGAACGAGCTGGACTGGTACCTCACCCTGCTCGACGGCGGTCACGTCGTCCCCGACTCCGGTGACCTCACCCGCTACGAGGGCGTGGCCACGTCGCGCGACGTGCGCTACTGGCACCCCGAGGGCGAGGTCGCCTCCGTCCAGCAGACGATGTACGGGTACCCGCTGGTGCCCGGGCTGCTCGACTCCGTGCGCAAGCCGTTCGATGCCGTCGGCTTCAGGCTCCCGTGGTACGCCGTGCACGGCAACCACGACCTGCTCCTGCAGGGGACCGTACCCGGCGGTGCTGCATTGACGCCGATCTCGATCGGTACCCGGATGCTGACCTCGTTGCCACCGAACGTCGATGTGCTTCCGCTGTTCCTCGCCCTCGACGTCGCCGAGCCGTGGGCGGTCGCGGCGCTCGCGGACGGCCCGACCATCGAGGTCACCCGCGACGCGCGCCGCCGGCTGCTCGAGCGCCGCGACTTCATCGACGCCCACTTCCGCTCGGTCGTCGGTGGCCCTGGCCCGATCGGGCACGGCTTCACCGACGACAACCGGGTGACGGGCAGGGCGTACTTCGCCCGGGACGCGGGAACCGGCGGGGTCGTGCGCTGCATCACCCTGGACACCGTCAACCCGTACGGCGGATGGCAGGGCTCGCTCGACGACGAGCAGCTCGCCTGGCTGGACGCCGAGCTCGCGCAGGCTGACCGAAACCGCCAGTACGTGATCCTCTTCAGCCACCACCCGCTCGAGACGCTGATCAACGACGCTGCTCCCTCGGGCGCCGGGCGCCGCATCCTCGCCGACGAGGTCCTCGCGCTGCTCTTGCGGCACCCGTCCGTCGTGGCGTGGGTCAACGGCCACCTGCACTCCCACCGCGTACACCCGCTGGTCCGTCCGGACGGGCGCGGCTTCTGGCAGGTCTCCACCGCCTCGAACATCGACTGGCCGCAGCAGTCCCGGATCATCGAGCTCGTGCAGCGGACGGACGGCACGCTCTCCCTGTTCGGGACGACCATCGACCACGCCGGCGAGCCGGCGTGGCAGGGCGGCATCGACGGGACGCTCGAGCTCGCCTCGCTGTCCCGCGTCCTCGCCGCCAACGACTGGCAGCTGCGCTCCCGGCAGGGAACCGACGAGCGCAGCGCCGGCCGGGCCATCGACCGCAACATCGAGCTCGTCCTGCCCGACCCCTGGCCGGCATGAACGTGCAGGTGCGCCCGGAGGCGTGGGACGAACCCGACGGCGCCGCCCTGCGCGCAGCTCAGCGTGCCGAGCTCGACGCTCGTTACGGGTGTGACGACCACGAGCCCGGCACCAAGCCCACCGCTGAGGACATCGCGCTGTTCCTGGTCGCCCGAGACGACGCTGGCACCGCGCTCGGCTGCGGCGGCCTGCGCCTGCTCGAGCCAGGAGCTGCCGAGATCAAGCGGATGTATGTCGTCCCCGAAGCACGCGGGACTGGCGTCGCCACCGCCGTCCTGCGGGCCCTGGAGGACGCCGCGCGCGAACGGGGCCTCGACACCCTCAAGCTCGAGACCGGCCACGGCCAGCCTGACGCCATACGCTTCTACGAGCGCGAGGGCTACTCCCGCATCGAGAACTTCGGCTCGTACGTCGGGGCCGAGATCTCGCGCTGCTACGCCCGGCGCCTGTAGGTCACCGGGCGTAGCAGCGCTCACCCCTCGTCGGTCCCGCTCGCCAAGCCTTGGCCGATCAGCGTCATCACGGTCGGGTCCGCCAAGGTGGTGACGTCGCCGAGGTCTCTCTTCTCGGCCACGTCGCGGAGCAACCGTCGCATGATCTTCCCCGACCGCGTCTTCGGGAGCTCGGCGACAACGAGAATCTGGCGCGGCTTGGCGATCGGGCCGATCACCTTGGCGACGTGGTCGCGCAGCATGCGCGCCACGTCGACCGACCCGTCATCGGACTCGGCGGCGTCGGAGCGCAGGATCACGAACGCGACGATGCCCTGCCCGGTGGTGGCGTCCGAGGCGCCCACGACGGCAGCTTCGGCCACGGACGGGTGCGACACCAGGGCCGACTCAACCTCCGTGGTGGAGATGCGGTGGCCCGACACGTTCATCACGTCGTCGACGCGGCCGAGCAGCCACAGGTCACCGTCCTCGTCCTTCTTCGCGCCGTCGCCGGCGAAGTAGAGCCCGGCGTAGGTGGACCAGTACGTCTTGGTGAACCGCTCGTCGTCGCCCCAGATCGTGCGCAGCATCGAGGGCCACGGCTCGGTCAGCACCAGGTACCCGCCGGAGCCGTCGGGCACGGACTTGCCGGCCTCGTCGACCACGTCGGCCGAGATACCGGGCAGCGGCCGCATGGCCGCCCCCGGCTTGCTCGCCGTGACCCCCGGTAGCGGGCTGATCATGATGGAGCCGGTCTCGGTCTGCCACCAGGTGTCGACCACCGGGCAGCGGTTGCCGCCGATGTGCTCGCGGTACCACATCCACGCCTCGGGGTTGATCGGCTCACCCACGCTGCCCAGCAGCCGCAACGACGACAGGTCGTGCCCGGCCGGGATGTCGGCGCCCCACTTCATGAACGTACGGATCGTCGTGGGAGCCGTGTAGAGCAGCGTCACCTTGTACTTCTCGATCATCGACCACCAGCGGTCCTTCGCCGGGGTGTCCGGGGTGCCCTCGTACATCAGCGACGTGGCGCCGTTCGCGAGCGGTCCGTACACGATGTACGAGTGGCCGGTGACCCAGCCGATGTCGGCGGCGCACCACCACAGGTCGGCGTCCGGCTTGAGGTCGAAGACCTCGTGGTGGGTCCAGGAGCACCCGGTCAGGTAGCCGCCGGTCGTGTGCAGGATCCCCTTGGGCTTGGCGGTCGTGCCCGAGGTGTACATGACGTACAGCGGGTGCTCGGCGTCGTGCGCCTGCGCGACGTGCTGGTCGCTCTGCCGGTCCACCACGTCGTGCCACCACACGTCCCGGCCGTCCGTCCACAGGACGTCCTGACCGGTACGACGGACCACCAGGACGTGCTTCACGCCAGGGCAGCTCTCGACCGCCTCGTCCACCGCGGGCTTGAGCGCCTGGGCGACCCCGCGACGGTTGCCGCCGTCCGACGTGATCACCAGGGTCGCGTCGCAGTCCAGGATGCGGCCCTTGAGCGCGTCGGCGGAGAAGCCGCCGAACACCACGGTGTGCGGTGCGCCGAGCCGGGCACAGGCCAGCATCGCGACCACGGTCTCCGGGATCATCGGCATGTAGATCGCGACCCGGTCGCCCTTGCTGACGCCCAGCTCGATCAGTGCGTTCGTGGCCTTGCAGACCTCGGCCAGCAGGTCCGCGTAGGTGATCGTGCGGGTGTCGCCGGGCTCGCCCTCCCAGTAGAACGCGACCTTGGCGCCGCGCCCCGCGAGGACGTGCCGGTCCACACAGTTGTAGGCAGCGTTCAGCGTGCCGCCGACGAACCACTGGGCGAACGGCGGGTTGGTCCAGTCCAGGACCGTGTGCCACGGCGTGGCCCAGTCCAACCTGCGCGCCGCGGTCTCCCAGAAGAGCAGCCGGTCGACGGTCGCTTCGTCGTAGGCGATCGCCGTGACATTGGCCGTCGCGGCGAACTCCGCGCTCGGGGGGAATCGGCGCTCCTCGTGGAGCAGGTTGGACAGGGCCTCGTCGCTCATCTGCGTCTCCTGTGTCAGTTCAGCGGCCAGACGGGAAGCACGACCCGCTTCCACGTGGCGTTCGTGACGCCCGCTAGCGAGGCGTACCAGGCCAGGAGCGCGGTGACCAGCCCGACCCAGCCGCCGACCTTTGTCATGCTCGCGCTCCCTCCGAACTTCCCGATGGTCAGGAACAGGAAGGCCAGCGCCAGCGCGACGAAGACGGCCAGAACGGCGCCGCTCGTCTTGAACGCCGGAATGATCATGTACACAGTGAAGATGGTCCACCCGAGCAGGAACAGTCCGACCGAGTGCTCGGTCGCGTCCTTGGAGAACGTGAGCAGCACCCAGAACGAGATCCAGAACGCACCGTACGACGAGAAGGCCAGCGCCCCGAAGGTGTTGCCCTTGCGGAACTCCCACATGCCGGCGAGGAGCTGGGCGACGCCGCCGTACACCAGAGCCAGGCCGAGCAGGACGCTCTCGCCGCCGGTGATCAGGCCTGCGTTGAAGGAGCTGAGGAAGAACGTGGTCATCGCGAACCCGGCCAGCCCCAGCGGGCCCGGGTCGGCGATGCTGTCGGCAACGGTGCTCACTGGAGCTGGTGCGGTGCGGTCGACGACGTCGCTCATGGAGTCTCCCCTCATTCTGTTCCAGGTCCACCGCGAGCGTGGGCCTGAGGTCGTGCGCGTCGATCCGACGCACGGCCAGAGGCTAGGCAGCGCGGCCGAGCCCCGGAAGCAGGCGCGATCATGAAAGCGTCCGGCGGTAGCACGTTGCGGCCAACGGGTGCTCGCCGTGCGGCCAGCGGCACGATCATGCGCCGAGCGGTCGCCCGATGACCCGTTCGGGGACGTGCATCCGGGCCAGTGCGCGGCTCGCCCCCGGAGGTTGACGCGAGGCGGTGGCCCGCGAGACGACGATCATCACGAGGAACGCCAGCGGGACGCACCAGGCAGCCGGCTCGGCGAGCAGCGAGCCCACCCAGCCCCGCCGCGCATCGGTGGCGACCGTGACGAGGACGGCGGTGAACGCCAGCCCGCCACCGGTGATCAGGCCGGCTGTCGCGCCCGCCGCGGTGAGCCCGCGCCACCAGATCCCCAGCAGCAGCAACGGGCAGAACGACGATGCTGCCACTGCGAAGGCGAGCCCGACCGCGTCCGCCACTGGCAGGCGTGCCGCGAAGAGCGACAGCACCAGCGGTACGGTCACTCCGAGCACGCTCGCCATCCGGAAGGCGCGGACCCCACCTGCGCCGGGCAGCACGTCCTGGGCGATGACACCGGCGATCGACACCGTCAGCCCCGACGACGTGGACAGGAAGGCCGCGAAGGCACCCGCCGTCACCAGCGCCGACAGCAGCTCGCCGAGGACGCCGCCGACCAGCCGGCCCGGCAGCAGCAGCACCGCCGAGTCCGTCTGCCCGGTGATCAGCAGATCGGGGGTGTAGACCCGAGCCAGCGCGCCGTAGATCGTCGGCAGCAGGTAGAACCCGCTCAGCAGGATGAGCACGAGCAGCGTCGTCCGGCGGGCCGCCCGGCCGTCCGGATTCGTGTAGAAGCGCACCAGCACGTGCGGCAGGCCCATGGTCCCCAGGAACGTCGCGAGCACCAGCGAGTAGATCGCGTACAGCGGGTGGTCGTGGCTCGTCGTGCTGGCGAGCGGTCTGGCCCAAGCGGTGTTGCGCTGGGTCGACTGCCCGACCGCCTGCGGGACGGCAGACCCCTTGTGCAGCGTCAGCCGGGTGCCGGCGGCGAACCTGTGCTGCCCGCGGGTCAGAGCCAGCGAACCGTTGCGGTGCACCCCGTCGACCGTCCCGTCGGCGTGCACCGTGATCGCCGTGAGCACGTCGACCGAGACGTCCGAGGCGACCTGCACGGTCGCGTCAGAGTGCAGCACCGGCACCTCCGACTGGCCGGGGGAGGGCGCCCCCTGTGCGTGCCAGGCCATCACCATGAACACCACCGGCACGCTCATCGCTGTCACCTTCAGCCAGTACTGGAAAGCCTGGACGAAGGTGATGCTGCGCATCCCGCCGGCCGCGACGATGACCAGCACCACCACGCCGACGATGAGCCCGCCCAGCCAGCTCGGAGCACCGGTCGTGGTGTGCAGCGTCAGCCCCGCGCCTTGCAGCTGCGGCATCAGGTACAGCCAGCCGATCATGACCACGAGCAGGCTGGCCGTCTTGCGCACCACGCGCGAGCTCAGCCGGCTCTCGGCGAAGTCGGGCAACGTGTACGCCCCGGACCGGCGCAGCGGGGCGGCCACCAGGAGCAGCAGGAACAGGTACCCCACCGTGTAGCCGACCGGATACCAGAGCATGTCCGCGCCGTACGCCAGGATCAGGCCGGCGATGCCGAGGAACGAGGCCGCCGACAGGTACTCGCCGCCGATCGCCGACGCGTTCCAGAACGGCGTCACGCTGCGCGCCGCCACGTAGAAGTCGCTGGTCGTCCGCGAGAACCGGAGCCCGTACGCGCCGATCCCGACCGTCGCCGCGGTGACCACAGCCACGGCTGCGACGTCGGCGGCCGCCGTCACGACAGGTCGACCAGCTCGGCGAAGTCCTCCTCGTTGCGCTCAGCAGCCCGTACGTACGCCCAGGCGCCGAGGCAGACACCCGGGTAGACCACGACGCCGAGCAGGAGCCACGGCACCGGTATCCCGAGGAAGTGCACCT
>JANYIP010000352.1 GCA_025361995.1 Streptomycetales bacterium
CGCCGTGATGTCCGAGCCCCAGTAGCGGTAGCCCTTCTCCGCGCGCAGCGAGTCGATCGCCTTGTACCCGCACGGCACCAGCCCGTACCCCGCGCCCGCGGAGCGCAGCTCGGACCAGAGCCTGCCGCCGTACTCCGCGGGGGCGTAGATCTCCCAGCCGAGCTCACCGACGAAGGTGACGCGCAGCAGCCGGACCGGCGCGCTGCCGACCGTCGTGGACCGCATCGTCATGTACGGGAAGTCGCCGCTGGCCAACGACTGCGGAGTCAGCGGCGCCAGGATGTCGCGGGCGCAGGGGCCCCACAGCCCGAAGCAGGCCCAGGCGCTGGTGACGTCGCGCACGGAGACCGACCCGTCCCGCGGGGCGTGCGCCCGGATCCAGCTGAGGTCGTGCCCGCCGAGCGCGGTCCCGGTGACGATCTGGAACGTCTCGTCGTCCACCTGGGTCACGGTGAAGTCGCACTCGATCCCCCCGCGCGGGTTGAGCATCTGGGTGTACGTGATCCGGCCCGGCCCGCGCACCACCCGGTTGTCGCAGAGCCGCTCGAGCAGGGCTGCCGCGCCCGGCCCGGCCACCTCGATCTTGGCGAACGACGACTCGTCGAAGAGGCCGGCCGCCTCCCGGGTCGCCCGGTGCTCGGCCTCGATCGCCGGCGACCAGAGCTTGCCGGCCCAGCCGAGCGGACGCATGGAGGAGTCACCGCCGGCCTCGTTCGAGCGGTAGTAGTTGACCCGCTCCCAGCCGCTCTTCTCGCCGAAGAAGGCGTCGTCGGCCACGTGCGCGGCGTACGCCGGGGAGACCCGCAGCGGCCTGGCCGAGGTGCGCTCGTGGCCGGGGTACTTGATGTCGTAGTAGCTCTCGTAGTTCTCGGTGACCCGCGCGAGGGTGTAGCTCGGCGACAGGTACTGCCGGCCGAACCGGCGCACGTCCATCTCCCACAGGTCCATGCCGGCGTCGCCGTCGAGCACCCAGTCCGCCATGACCTTGCCGACCGCGCCCGCGCCCGCGATGCCGTGCGCGCAGAACCCGGCCGCCACCCAGAAGCCGCGCACCTCGGTCGGGCCCAGGCAGAACTCGTTGTCCGGGGTGAACCCCTCGGGGCCGTTGATGATCTTGCGGATCTCGACCTCGGCCATGGCGGGCACCCGGGTCACCGAGTTCGCGTAGATCTCCTCCAGCCGCGGCCACTCCTCCGGCAGCAGCCGTCCGTTGAAGTCGGGGGGTATGCGGTCGAGGCCGTCGGCGCCGAGCGAGAACGGCCGCGACTCCCGCTCGTACCCGCCCATCACCAGCCCGGCGCCGTCCTCGCGGTAGTAGACGAGCAGGTCCGGGTCGCGCAGCGTCGGCAGCCGGCGCTCCCCCGGAGCCACCGCGCGGAACGGCTTCGTCACCACGTACTGGTGGCTCATGCCGATGATAGGGACGCGGACCCCGACCATCCGGGCGACCTCGGCGGCGTACATGCCAGCGGCGTCGATCACCAGGTCGCACTCGATGTCGCCACCGTCGGTACGCACCCGGGTGACGGCACCGTCGGCGGTGTCGATGCCGAGCACCCGGGTGCGCTCGCACACGGTGATGCCGCTGGCCTTCGCGCCCCTGATCAGGGCGAAGGTGAGCTGGGACGGGTCGAGGTAGCCGTCGGTCGCCAGGTACGTCGCCCCCAGCACCCCCTCGGTGGACATCAGCGGGAACAGCTCAGCCGCCTCCGCCGCCGAGACGCGAGCCAGGTCGAGGCCAAACGTCTCGGCCCACCCGACCTGGCGCTCCAGCTCCTCCAGCCGCTCGGGCGTGGACGCCAGACGCAGGCCGCCGCACTCCACCCAGCCGGGGTCGGTCTCAGGGTCGGCGGCCAGCTCGCGGTAGAGCTGCGCGCTGTACATCATCATCCGGGTCAAGGTGACCGACCCGCGCAGCTGGCCCACCAGCCCTGCGGAGTGGAAGGTCGAGCCGGATGTCAGCTCACCGCGCTCGACCAGCACCACGTCGGTCTCGCCGCGCCGGGCCAGGTGGTGGGCGATGCTGGCACCGCCCACCCCGCCACCGACGATGACGATGCGGGCGCGCGAGGGGACGTCGACCATCGGCTAGCTCTCCAGTCCGGTGAGGATCTCGGGGTACTCCGGGCCCAGCAGCTCGGCGCGGGCCGAGTCGTACTTCTCCATCCCCCACGACCAGAAATCGAAGTCGATGGGCGAGATCCCGTCCTGGATCGAGGCCCACAGCGTCCAGCCGTAGCGGGCGAGCAGCGACCACGCCCTGGCGCGGGACAGCTTCGACGCGTCGGCCCGACCCCAGTACGCCGTCACCAGCGCCTCGGTGGCGTCCACCGGCAGGAACGCCTCGCTGGCCAGATTGCCCAGCTCGAAGCTCGCCTCGTTCATCCCGCCGTACTCGTAGTCGATGATCCAGATCGTGTCGCCGGGGTCGATGAAGTTGCCGGCGAGCAGGTCGTTGTTACAGGGCACCAGCGGCTCGTCGCCGGCCCGCATAGCGTCCTCCATCGCCTCGACCCGGGTGGCGAGCTCGAGGTAGTCCGGCGGCAGCCGGAAGCCTTCGCGGACCACGATGTCGAGGTAGCGGCGCCGGATCGCCCTGAAGTCGAAGGTCCCGACGAACTCCGGGCCCGAGTGCAGCCGGCGCACCGCCGCGGCGATCCGCGGGATCGTCGCCGCGTCACGGACGTCGTCGGCGGTCAACGTACGACCCGGCAGGAACCCGACGACCAGCACGTTCTCGTCGGGCAGCGCCTCGACCACCGGGGCGCCCACGCCGGCCTCCCAGGCGATCCGGGTGTTGTGCCGCTCGTTGGCCCGGTCGATCGCGAGCAGCCCCGAGTCGTTCGACGAGACCCTCACCACGTAGTCACCCGGCGGGCCCGCATCCGTCGTGGTCACCCGGTAGTTGCGGTTGGTCAGCCCGCCGGACAGGTCGGCCACCACGTACCTGCGGCCCGCCAGCACCTGCAGCCGCGCGAACAGCGCGGAGCTGTCGGGCGGGTCAGCAGCGGGCACCATGGCCGGAGCGTAGAGCCTGCGCCCGCGGGTCAGGCCTTCTTCTGCGCAGCGTCGAGGTGCTCGCGCACGAATCGGGCCACTAGCTCGGGGTGCTCCATCTGCGCGACGTGCCCGGTCTTCGGCAGCACCACGACTGTCGCGTTGGGGAACGCAGCCTTCGCCTTCGGCGCGACCCGGGAGGAGACCAGCTTGTCCTGGTTGCCGTACATCAGCAGCGTCGGCGCGATCACCCGCGACGCCCTCGCCCAGGGCGCCGACGAACCGCTCATGAGGAAGCTCGTGACCAGCCCGCGGGTCGAGGCAGCCATGGCGTCGACGGCGTACGGCAGTGCGGCCCGGCGCTCCACCTCGACCACGGCCTCCGCGACCCGCTCCGGGCTGACCCGGCTGGAGTCGGCATACACCAGGTCGAGCAGGCCCCGCACGCGCTCCTGCGGGGACATGTCCACGAGCCGGCGGGACAGCAGCTGGCCCAGGCCCGGCAGCGAAAGCAGCGCCACCTGCGTCCGCCAGCGTCCGGGGCGGAAGTTCGGCAACGCCGGGGAGATCAGCACCAAGCTGCGGACCAGGTCCGGCCGGCTGGAGGCGACGTACGTGGCGACCACGCCACCGAGGGAGTTGCCGAAGAGGTGGACCGGGCCACGGTCGTCGTGCTCGAGCAGGGCGATGATCGCCCGGGCGTGACCGGCCAGCGAGTAGTCGCCGTCGTCAGGCGGCGGGGAGAAGCCGAAGCCCGGCAGGTCGGGGGCGCGCGAGTCGAGCCGGTCGGTGAGCTGGGCCATCAGGTCGGTCCAGTTCAGCGCGGACCCGCCGAGCCCGTGGACCATGAGTGCCGGCTCAGGATGGGCTGCGTCACCCGGCGCCGTCCGTACCGTGAGCGTGCAGCCGGCTAGGTGCACGCTCTCCGCCGGCCAAGCAGGCACAGCGGGAGCATCAAGGGGACGGTCAGCAGAAGAAGGGCTCACGCTGAGACAAGGTACGTCTCGATCCGCCGGTTCACGGCATTGAGGGTCGCCCGGATGACCGCCTGGCGTGCGTCCTCGCGTACCGCGCTCACGCCGGTCAGCCGCTCGCTGCCGTACTTGGTGATCATCGAGACTTCGACGACGACCGCGCGGTCCGCCCCGAGCGACGTGGTCTCCAGGTGCTCCAGCTCGAAGCGGAGCTGGCCCAGTACAGCACCTTCGACCGCCCGCAGGGTGGCCAGAGCCACCGAGCGGTGCACGCTCGACGGGGTGGAGGCTGCGTCGGCGCTGCCGGTGTGGGCGCGTCCGTCCAGCTCGAGGGTGACCTCGCTGGTGACGCCTTCACGGGCCGAGACCAGCTGCATCCGCTGGATCAGCAAGCGGGCGCCGCGCTCGTCGGGGACCGGCTGACGGCCGGCACTGCCAGTCGCGACCGACTCCTCGGCGTCGTCGGGCTCACCCTGGACACCATGGACACCATGGACAGCGTCAGGGACGGCTTCGAGGGTCGAGGCAGGGGCCTCTTCGTAGATCTGCACCCGGTCGGCGTCGACGCCGAGGCCGAACCTTTCGCGGAGCAGCTTCGACACCCTGGTCCCGACAACGACCTCGTCGGCTCCCGGTGCCAGCTGAAGCCGCAACGTACCCGGGCCGCCGCGCGGGTCAGGCAGGATCTCGGCGTCCGTCACTCCGGCAACGGCGCGTAGCGCCGCGACGACTCGGACGGTGTCGTCGCCCAGTCCCCCCAGGCTCATGGTGCGAGTGTGACAGGCGGTCCAGACCGGGATCGATCCACCGAGCAACGTTCGCCCGGTCGGCGGACAATTGTGGCCGTTCGGTCACGCTCTGCGTTCGCTCCGTGCCGCTTTCGCTGCGTCGACACTTGCTCGAAGGGCAGCCATCAGGTCGATCACGGCACCGTCACCAGCCTCGGCCTCTGCGGGTGCGACCACCTCGCGACCCTCGACCTTGGCGTCGATCAGCTGCTGGACGGCCTCGCGGTACTGGTCGGAGAACTCGTCCGGGTCGAAGTCGGCCGCCAGCGCCTCGATCAAGGACTGGGCCATCGCGACCTCCGCCGGCCTGACCTCGATGTCGCCGGCGAGCACCTCGAACTCCGGCGTACGGATCTCGTCCGGCCACAGCATCGTCTCCAGGACGAGCACGCCGTCCTTGGCCCGCAGACACCCCAGCGACTCGCGCTGCCGCAGCGCCACCTTGACCACCGCGACCCGGCCGGCCTCCTCCAGCGCCCGCATCAGCAGCAGGTACGCCTTGACAGCTGTCGTGTCCGGCTCGAGGTAGTACGACTTGTTGAAGTACATCGGGTCGACCTGCGCCAGCGGCACGAACGACAGGACCTCGACCGTCTTCTGGGTGGCCAGCGGGAGGTCGGCGAAGTCCTCGTCGGTGAGCACGACGACCTCGCCGCTGGGGAGCTCGAAGCCCTTCGCGATCTCGGAGTACGGGACTTCCTCACCGTCCACCGCGGCGACCCGCTTGTACTTGATCCGGCTGCCGTCGCTGCGCCGTACCTGGTGGAACGAGACGTCCTTCTCCTCGGTCGCCGAGTAGAGGCGTACCGGGATCGTCACCAGACCGAAGGACACGGCGCCCTTCCAGATCGTGCGCATGAACACCTCCGGGATCGGCTACCAGGCTAGCGTCGCAGACGTGGAGGCACCCAGAGTCAGCAAAGTCACGGTGGAGGTCCAGGGGCGCCGTCTGGTGCTGTCCAACCTGGCCAAGGTGCTGTACCCGCCAGGCGACGGGTTCGACGGGCTGAGCAAGGCTGAGGTCGTCGACTACTACACCCGGATCGCGCCCGCGCTGCTCCCGCACGTCGCCGGCCGGCCGGCGACCTTCACCCGCTGGCCCGACGGCGTGGACGGGAAGGCCTTCTTCGAGAAGAACGCGCCGGTGCACACCCCCGACTGGGTACGCCGAGTCCGGCTGCCTGCCCCCGGGTCGACCATGGGCCGGGCCACCATCGACTACGTCCTGGTCGAGGACCTGCCCACCCTCGTCTGGGCCGCCAACCTTGCTGCCCTGGAGCTGCACGTCCCGCAGTGGCGGGTCGACGCCGACGGCACCGTGCTCGACCCCGACCTGCTCGTTCTCGACCTGGACCCCGGTCCGCCGGCGACCGTCGTCGAGTGCTGCCGGGTCGCGCTGCTCCTGCGGGACCTGCTCGCCGCCGACGGCCTCGACGCGTACCCGAAGACCTCGGGCTCCAAGGGCATGCAGCTCCTGGTCCCCCTCGAGCCGACCCCGGACAGCCGGACCAGCGCGTACGCCAAGTGGCTCGCCGCGACGCTGGCTCGCGACCACCCCGACCTCGTCGTGGCGCAGATGTCCAAGCAGGTACGCCCCGGCAAGGTCTTCATCGACTGGTCCCAGAACAACGCGGCCAAGACCACCGTGGCCGCGTACTCGCTGCGGGCCCGGCCGCTGCCGACGGTGTCCACGCCGGTGCAGTGGGACGAGGTGGCCGCCTGCACCGACGCGGTCGATCTGCGCTTCGTCGCCGGCGAGGTCCTCGACCGGGTCGCGCGCGGCGGCGACCTGCTGGCTGGACTCGTCGGTGCCGACGGCGGCGCTGCCTCCCGTGCGCGCGGACGACTCCCCGACCCGCCTGACCCCGCCGAGTAGGATCCCCGCGTGAACCTGGCCGAGTCCGTCGAGGTCGACACTGCGGCAGACGTGCCTGCGCGGGGGACCCGGCTGCCCCGCTCCGCCCGGCGAGCCCAGCTCCTCGGCGCCGCCCGCGACGTGTTCGTCGCCCAGGGCTTCCACGCCGCCGCCATGGACGACATCGCGGACCGGGCCAAGGTCTCCAAACCCGTGCTGTACCAGCACTTCCCTGGCAAGCTCGACCTCTATCTGGCGCTGCTCGACGCCAGCATCGAGGCGCTGCTGGCCGCCGTGCGTGACGGTCTCGCGAGCACCACCGACAACAAGCTGCGGGTGACGGCGACGACGCAGGCCTACTTCGACTTCGTCTCCGACCCCGGTGGCGCGTTCCGGCTCGTGTTCGAGTCCGACCTCACCTCCGAGCCGTCCGTACGGGCCCGGGTCGAACGCGTCCTGCAGGAGTGCGCCGAGCTCGTCAGCGCGGTCATCGCCGAGGACGCCGGGCTGTCCGCCGACGAGTCCCACCTGCTCGCCGTGGGGCTGATCGGCAGCGCCCAGGTCACCGCGCGCTATTGGGTCACCACTGCGCAGGCCGTCTCCAAGGACGATGCCGTGGAGCTCGTGTCCACGCTCGCCTGGCGGGGCATCTCCCGCTTCCCGCGCACGACCGGCGCAGACGCTCGACTACTCTGACTCGCAGGTCGGTCGCTGCGAGCACGGAGGTTTTCGGTGGAGGTCAAGGTCGGCGTCAAGGGTGCCCCGCGGGAGCTCACCATCGAGTCGTCACTCACGCCCGACGAGCTGGCCGTCGCTGTCCGCGAAGCGCTGACCGCCGACGGCGGAATCCTGGTGCTGGTCGACGAGAAGGGCAAGCAGCTCATCGTCCCGGCGGACAAGCTCGCGTACGTCGAGATCGGCGAGTCCAACGAGCGCCGGGTCGGCTTCGGAGCCATGTAGGGGCGGCCGTGGATCTCGCGGAGAAGGTGGAGCGGGCCTTCTGGCAGGACGCCCGCCTGGTACGGATGCCGGCCAAGCGGGCGAAGCGGCTGCTCGTTCTCGACCGCCTGGCCCAGCGCTTCGAGCCCGGCCGTGCGTACCTCGAGGCGCACGTGAACGAGCTCCTCGTCGCCGCGCACCCCGACTACGCGATGCTGCGGCGCGCACTGGTCGACGAAGGCTTCCTCGACCGTGAGAACGGCTGGTACTGGAGGGTCGGCGGCACTGTCCCCGCCGAGTAGCCGCCGGCTCTTGACTTCTCGCTCCGCGTGCTCCACCATCCAAAGCATGTTCGTAGAACCTAAGCGCAATAGGATTGCCGAACGCCAAGAGGCAACTCGGCGCGAGATCCTCGATGCCGCCTGGGCCATCGCCCGCGAGACGTCGATCGCCTCGCTGACGCTGCGCGAGATCGCCGAGCGGATCGGCATGCAGCCGCCCTCCCTCTACACCCACTTCGCCTCCAAGAACGCGGTCTTCGACGCCATGTACGAAGGGGCCTGGGAGCACTACCGCGAGATCTTCGCCACGGCTCGATCGACGATGCCCGCGGCCCCGCGCGCGGCGCTTCGGATGGTCGCCCACACCTTCTTCGACTTCGCCGTGGCCGACCTTCCCCGCTTCCAGCTCATGAACCAGCGCACAGTCGCCGACTTCACCCCCTCCGATCAGGCGTACGCCCCGGCCGTGGAAGTCCTGGCCATGCTCAGTGCCCTGCTGACCGAGCTGGGACTGCCGGACCAGGCCGAGCGCGACCTCTGCGTGGCGATCATCGGCGGGCTCGTGGACGCCCAGCTCGCCAACGACCCCGGCGGTACGCGCTGGGAGTCCCTGCTGGACCGCGCCGTCGACATGTTCGCCGACGAGGCCGGGCTGCCCGGCGACCGCAGCACCGCCCGCCCCCCGCGGGCCCGAACGACCACCGCGCGACGAATCGAGGGAGAAGCGCATGACCGGATCGTCCGCACTGCCAACAACCATTGAGGTCCACTCGGGTCCGCGCCGACCGGCCATGGACCGCAAGACCTGCGGCCGGCTCGCGACCGTCGAGTACGAGCGCTTCGGCCGCCTGCTCGACCAGCTGACCCCCGCTGACGCCGCGAAGCCCACCGACTGCACCGGCTGGGACGTCACGGCCATGACCCAGCACGTCCTCGGCATGGCCGAGATGTTCTCGTCCTGGCCTCGCAACGCCCGCCAGCACCTACCGGCGGCGCGGGCCGCCAAGCACGGCGCCTCGTACCTCGACACCCTCACCGCCCGCCAGGTCGCGGACCGGGCACACCTGAGCCTGCCCGAAGTCCGGGTGGCCCTGGCAGCTGCCGGGCCACGCGCCGTCCGCTGGCGCCGACGCAGCCCCGGCCTGCTGCGCAGCCGCACGATGCCTGACCTGCAGCCCGTCAGCGGAGTCCCCGGGGGGCCGGTGGAGGCCTGGACCTTCGGCTTCCTCTTCGACGTCATCCTCGTGCGCGACCCGTGGATGCACCGGATCGACATCTCCCGCGCCGTCGGGCGACCGATGGAGCTGACCGCCGACCACGACGGCGCCATCGTCGCCGACCTCGTCGCCGAGTGGTCCAGCCGGCACGACGAGCCCTACTCCATCGTCCTGACCGGCCCGGCCGGCGGGACCTGGTCCCGCGGCAGCGGCGGCGAGCAGATCGAGCTCGATGCCGTCGAGTTCTCCCGGTCCCTCGCCGGGCGTCGGCCGACCGAAGGGCTGCTCGCCGTCCCCGTCCCGTTC
>JANYIP010000371.1 GCA_025361995.1 Streptomycetales bacterium
ATCAACACCGGCGAGGACAACTACCTGACCACCGCGGACGCCGTCGAGGCCGCCCACACGGTCACCGTCAGCCAGCTCTTCATCGAGTACTTCGCCAAGGAGGCGGGGCTGGCGGACTGGCAGCTCGGGCTCGGCCATGCCTTCGAGATCAACCCGGCGGTGCCGGACTCGTTCCGGCTCGAGCTCGCCCACGCGCTGCTCGCCCGCGAGCTGTTCCCGGCGGCGCCGCTGAAGTGGATGCCCCCGACCAAGCACATGACCGGCGACATCTTCGGCGGGTACCTGCTCGACGGCTTCTTCAACCTCGCCGGGGCGCTGACCGGCCAGGGGATCCTGCTCGTCGGGATGATGACCGAGGCTGTCGTCACCCCGTGGCTGTCCGACCGAGACCTGGCCCTGCAGAACGTGCGGTACGTCTTCAACGCCGCCGGCAACCTGCACGAGGACTTCGTCCCGCGACACGACGGGTTCATCGTCCAGCGGGCCCACCTGGTGCTGGCCGAGGCGATCGACCTGCTCGAGCGGATCGTCGACCCCGCCGAGGGCGGCCTGCTGGCGGCGATCGGCGACGGTACCTTCGGCCTCATGAAGCGCCCCGCCGACCGCGGCAAGGGACTCGACGGCGTGGTGAAGCAGGCACCCGGATACGTGAACCCGGCGACCGACCTGCTCGAGGGGGTCCGGCGATGAGCACCCAGCCGATGAGTACAGAGCCGGCCGAGGGCAAGCGCATCGTCCGGCCGTACGGAGACACCACCGGCGACGGGATGGTCCAGCTGTCGTTCACCCTGCCCCTGACCCACGACAAGCGGGCCGAGGGCGCGGCGCTGCAGCTGGCCAACAAGATGGGGATGGACCCCGCGATGGTCGTCCACGCCAAGGCGATGGGCCCCGACTTCACCTTCTTCGTCGTGTACGGGGCGGTCAACCACCTGGTCGATCCGTCCACCGTGAACGTCGTCGAGCGGGAGTACCCGCTGCTGTCGGCCAAGGAGGTCAACGGCGCGCTCAAACGGGGGCTGCGCCGGCCGCTCGTCGTCGTCGGTGCGTGCATCGGCACGGACGCGCACACGGTCGGCATCGACGCGATCCTCAACATCAAGGGGTTCGCGGGGGAGAAGGGGCTGGAGTACTACTCCGAGATCAAGGTCGTGAACATGGGCGCCCAGGTCCTGGTCCCCGAGCTGGTCGAGCGGTCCCGGGCCGAGAAGGCCGACGCCGTCCTGGTCTCCCAGGTGGTCACGCAGCGCGACGCCCACCTGCACAACACCCGCGAGATGTCCGCAGCGTTCAACGAGGCGTACCCGGCTGGGCTCAAGCCGCTGCTGGTGGTCGGCGGGCCACGCTTCGACGAGACCATGACGGCTCGCCTCGGCGTCGACCGGATCTTCGGCAAGGGCACCACCCCCGGCGAAGTCGCCAGCTATCTCGTACACGCCCTCGTCCCCGCCTAACCCCCGCTCACCCAGACCGGGGAGCCGAGAGAGGTCATGCAGATGACGGAGCAGGATCCGCGGGTCGGGCTGACCGTGACTCATCGGCGCTACGTCCCGTACAGCCACGCGCACTACGGCGGCAACCTGGTTGACGGCGCCTACGTGCTCGGCCTCTTCGGGGACGTCGCCACCGAGATGTCGATCCGTACGGACGGGGACGAGGCGCTGTTCGCGTCGTACGACGACGTGCAGTTCCGTGCGCCGGTGCAGGCCGGCGACGTGCTCGAAGTGTCCGCCACCGTGACGCGGGTGGGGCGCAGGAGTCGGGGGTTGTCCTTCGAGGCGCGCGTGACCTGCCGGGCCCGCCCCGACCTGTCACCCTCCGCTGCCGAGGTGCTCGCCGAACCGCTCGTCGTGACCACCGCCACGGGCACCGTCGTAGTCCCGGACTAGGCGACCTGTCGGCTTCCCATGAGACCGTCGCACTAGAAAAGTTGTTGCACAGGAAGGGCGGACGCGCCGCAGCGGTTGACACACCCCGGGCGCAGGGGGGTAGGTTCGCACCCGGTCGACCAGCAGTTCGGACGCCGCGCCCGGCCCACCATCGAAGGCGCCCCGAGTTCTCGATGCTCGACTCGGAGAGGACCCGACCGTCCAGTAGACAACGGCCCGCCCGTCGCATCCCGCGGCGTGCAGGTCG
>JANYIP010000394.1 GCA_025361995.1 Streptomycetales bacterium
CGGGGACCTCGAGGACGAGCGAGCGGGAGTCGAGCTCCCAGCGCTTGCGGCCACCGTCGAGCAGTCGGACGTCGCTGTGCCCGTACAGCTTGAAGTACCAGTACGCGTACGCGGCGAACCAGTTGTTGTTGCCGCCGTACAGGACGACGGTGTGGTCGTTGCCGATCCCCTTGCGGGACAGCAGCGCCTCGAACTGGGCCTTGCTGACGAAGTCGCGGCGGACGGGGTCCTGCAGGTCGCCACGCCAGTCGATGCGGACGGCACCGGTGATGTGACCCTTTTCGTAGGCAGTGGTGTCTTCGTCGACCTCGACGAGGACGACCGACGGGTCGTCGAGGTGCGCCTCGACCCAGTCGGCGTCGACCAGGACATCGGTGCGGCTCATGCGGGTATCTCCTCAATAGATTGGTGACTGGTGGTCGGGCTGAAGCGGCGCCGGAGCAGGTACATCTCGCAGCCCAGGCAATAGCCGAAGGCCGCGTTCAAGAAGGCGGCGCCGAGGGCGAACGCGGTGGCTACGAGGAACACCGGGGTGAGGCCGGTGAGGGCGCCGACCACGCCGATGAGGGCGAAGACGAGCCCGACGGCCTGGGCGAACTGCGGTGGCCGCGCGTCCTCGAGCTCGCTCGGCGGGCTCAGCCGTGGCCTGATGAGCCGACGGAACACCAGGGCGTACGGCGTGGCAGCGATCCCGCGGACGGCACCGATCGCGAACGTCATGGCCACAGCGGCGAGCAGCCAGCCGCTGCCGGTGACGAGCACCAGCGCGAGCAGCACCGTGGTGACGCTGGCACCGAAACGGGGACCCCGCGGGTCGACTTGCTGGGCAGGGACGGGCATGACACTCCTGGACTGGCACGGGGAGGTGCGAGCAAGGCAGCAGCGGTCGGTGACGACCAGCGGGCTACCGGGTCAGGAGGACTGACACAGGCAGGTGGTCATGCGGCACAGGTCGACTGCGCGCCGCTTCGTGAGCACCTGACGGGACATGGTCGCAAGGCTACGGGATGGTTTCCTCCACGTCACCGGCTCGTCCAGATCTTGATACCCCGGTCTTGCTGGGCGGCCCTGTCGGCGGCTCACGGGATCGCCTCGCCGAGCGCGGCGACGACGTCGGCCTTGCGGGGCTGGCCGACTGCCCGGCGGACCACCCGGCCGGTGCCGTCCAGGACGAACACGGTCGGGGTACGCATCACGTCCAGCCGCCGTACCAGGTCGAGGTTGGCCTCGGCGTCGACCTCGACGTGCCGCACGCCAGGGACCAGGTCGGCGACCTCGCCGAGGATCCGACGGGTGGCGCGGCACGGCTGGCAGAACGAGGTCGAGAACTGGACGAGGGTGGCCCGTTCGCCCAGCTGGTCGCCCAGCTCGCCCGCGGTGAGTCTCGGAGTCGGGTCGTGCTCGGGGATCGCTTCCTTGCCGGCCGGGTTCACGCCGCGGATCCGACCGTCAGTCACCCGCCGCCACAGACCGAACGCCGTGGCAGCCACGAGGACCACGACGAGCAGCAGCAAGCCAGGAGTCACGTAGCGGCAACGACCCGCACTCCCCCACCCATTCCCTCGGGTACCGCCAACCATTTTTTCATGATCGACGAGGGAGGGGGGTGGGCTTAGCCTCTGGCGCTCTATTTGCTCCTTAGCCTCCGGCGAAGGGGGGCAGGGCTTCGACGACGGCATCGGGGGGGAGGAGGACGGAGGCATGGGTACGGAGCCCGACCGGGTCGCCGTCGACGAGGAAGGCGCAGCGAGCCAGCACCCGGGCCAGCCGACCGTCATCGGCATGCGTCGCGACGGCGCCGGCCAGCAGCGCCTCGAGCGTCGCAGCCTCCGCGTACGTCTCCTCACCCACCCCGGCCGCCTCCTTGGCCGCCGCCCAGTAGCGCAGGACGGCCATCACTTCTCCCTGGCGCACAGAAGACCGCGGACCCAGGCCCCGATCCGCCGGGTCAGGTCGTCGGAGATCGCCGCCTCGGCGTGCCCGAAGCCGGGCTCGACCCAGAGCTCGGCCGTCGGGCCGCCTGCCTGCGCGATCTGCTCAGCGTGCTCGAGCGGGAAGAAGCGGTCCTGGTCGCCGTGCACGATCAGCAGCGGCGTCGGCGCCACGTCGCCGGCCAGCGCCCGCGGCTCAGCAGGTACGGGGTCCCACGATCGGTCGTCGATCCGGGTCCCCATCGCGAGACGGGCGAACAGCCGGCCCGCCGGGCGCTCGATGATGTAGTGCAGCCGCCGCATCGTCGGCGTACCGCGGTAGAACCAGCGAGCCGGGCCGCTCACCGCGACGACAGCGTCGACCCCGCGGTAGAGGGCGGCGTGCCGGATCACCACCGAGGCGCCCATCGAGAAGCCGACCGTGGCGACCTGGCTGTACCCGAGCAGCCGAGCCCAGCGAACCGCAGCGTCCAGGTCCAGCACCTCGCGGTCGCCGAGGGTGCTCACCCCGCGCGAGCGCCCGTGACCGCGGAAGTCCAGGGCGACCACGCCCGCGCCCTCGCCCAGGACGTCGCTGACGCGCTCCACCGACGACGTGCGCGAGGACCCTGAGAAGCCGTGCCCGACGACGTACGCGATGCCGCCGGCCGGTCCTGGGCGGTGAACCGCCGACACGGTCACCCCGTCGGCCGCGAGCAGGGTGCGCTCCTCCCCTTCGTGAAGGGGCGGGGTCCGCGACGTGTCCATGTGGGCTATCCTCACAGGGTGGGACCCGGGCGACGACGCCACCGGGTCCTTCTGTGTTTTCTGGTCCTCACATGTTCGTCACACAGGAGAGGAGAAGCCGATGAGCCAGCTGCTGCTGCTGACCAACGCGCTTCAGCCGTCCGCCGAAGTGCTGCCCGCACTCGGACTCCTCATGCACCAGGTCCGGGTCGCCCCCGCGGAGCCCGCCGCGCTGCTGGACGCCCCGCAGTGCGACGCGATCCTCGTCGACGGCCGGCGCGAGCTGCCGCAGATCCGCAGCCTGTGCCGGCTGATGCGGACGACTGGGGTCGACGTCCCGGTGATCCTGGTGGTCACTGAGGGCGGCATGGTCGCGGTGAGCGCCGACTGGGGGGTGGACGACGTGCTGCTGGACACTGCCGGCCCGGCCGAGCTCGAGGCCCGGCTGCGCATAGCCACAGGTCGGCTCGCTGCCGCCCGTGGCGCCGGCGACGACGTCCCCGACGAGATCCGCTCCGGCGACATCAGCATCGACGAGGCGACGTACACCGCTCGGGTCCGCGGGCGCGTCCTCGAGCTGACGTTCAAGGAGTTCGAGCTCCTCAAGTTCCTGGCCCAGCACCCGGGGCGCGTCTTCACCCGGGCCCAGCTGCTGCAGGAGGTCTGGGGCTACGACTACTACGGAGGCACCCGGACCGTGGACGTGCACGTCCGCCGGCTGCGCGCCAAGCTCGGCGTCGAGCACGACCACCTGATCGGCACGGTCCGCAACGTGGGCTACCGCTTCGTGCTCCCGCGGGCCGAGGCGGCGGCCGACGACCGGGTTCCCGTCCCGGTCTCCTGACCGGCCTTGGCGATCGGCTCTCCCGACCTGCGGAGCTCCACTAGCCTGCTTGAGTGACGGCTGAGACCACCGCGGCGTTCAGCGACGCCGACGTACGGGTCGAGGTCCTGGGCCGGCTCGACCCCGTCGAGGTCGACCGGGTGTGGATGCTCATCGAGCGGGCCACCGAGACCGACGGCGTACGACCGCTGTCCGAGCACGTCTCGCTGCACCTGCGGCACGGCGGGGACGACCGCGTGCGCAACGTCCTGCTCTACACCTCGGGTGACCGCCTCGCCGGGTACGCGCACCTCGACATCACCGACGTCGTCGAGGGGTCCAGTGCCGAGCTCGTCGTCGACCCCGAGCTCCGCGGCCGCGGCCTCGGCCGGATACTGGTCGCGCACGTGCTCGCCGAGACCCCGGACGGACGGCTTCGGCTGTGGTCGCACGGCGAGCACCCCGCGGCCGCCGCACTCTCCGCGGCGATGGGTTTCACCCGGATGCGTTCGCTGTGGCAGCTGCGCCGCTCGCTCTACGCCCCGCTGCCCGCCCCGGTCGTGGCGCCCGGTATCGAGATCCGTACGTTCGAACCCGATACGGACGACGAAGTCTGGCTCGCTCTGAACGCCCGCGCCTTCGCCGGCCACCCTGAGCAAGGCGGCTGGTCGGCGGCCGACCTGCACCAGCGGATGGCCGAGCCGTGGTTCTCGCCCGAAGGCTTCTTCCTCGCGACCCGACCCGGCGAGGTCGGGTCGGTCGAGCGGCTCGTCGGCTTCCACTGGACCAAGGTGCACGGGGAGATTGAGCACGAGCACACCGCGAACCACCAGCAGCTCCATCCGCACCCCCATCCGCATCCCCGCCCGAAGGCGAACCTGCTCGGCCACGGAACGGGAGAGCACGGCCACGAGCCGATGGGCGAGGTGTACGTCGTCGGGGTCGACCCGGCCGAGCAGGGCCACGGCCTGGGGCGAGCGCTGACTCTGGTCGGACTGCGTCACCTGCGCGCCATCGGGCTGCCCGAGGCCATGCTCTACGTGGACGCCGACAACGCGCCAGCGATCCGGCTCTACACCGAGCTGGGCTTCACCCGCTGGGACACCGACGTCATGTTCCGCCGCGGCTGAGGAGTCCTGCAGTCTCGCGTCCTTGTGTCAGCGAGCGAACAGACGCCGCGCTCTGGGGCGAGCACTCTTTGGTCACCGGCCACCAGAGCCAGCGGAGCCACCAGAGCCAGCCGCCGCAGCCATCGACAAGGAGATCGTCATGACCGACAAGAAGATCACCCCAGCGAACCCCGAGAGCATCGCCGCCAGCAGCGACGACGCCAAGGCCCTCGAGACACGGACGACCGCCCGCCAGGCCAAGCGCTCGACACTCCGGCAGGCCAAGCGCTCGACCCTGCGCACCACCAAGCGCCAGTCGGGCAACTAGCCCCCAGCGCACCGGCGGTCGGCCCCACCACTCGTGGTGGGGCCGACCTCTCGCATGGGAGGAGCTTCGCCGATGGTCACCGAGTCAGCAGGTGAGCTCTGGGACGTTCTGGCGACACGCCTCGACTGGGCCCAGCGGCGCCCCCGCCTCGCCGAGGACATCGAGGTGGGCGCGGAGCAGGTGATCCGCGGCGGCTCGTACGTCATGGTCGCGAACCCGCGCGACCTCGTGTACTTCCGGCTCACCGCGGCCGAAGCCGGGCTGCTGCCCCGGCTCGACGGCCGTCGGACCGTCGCCGACCTCGTAGTCGAGGAGCTGGACGCCGACGGCGAGCTCGACCTCGCGGGAGTCGTCGACCTGGTCGCAGCCCTCGAGGACGGCGGCTTCCTGGACACCCGGGTGATCGATGTCGAGGCGGCGCTGGACCGGGCCCTGTTCCCGCCGACCTGGCGCACCCGGATCGCTTCCTTCGCATCGACGCTGTCCGTGCAGTGGTCCGGGGCAGAGGCGATGGTGCAGTTCCTCTACCGGCACGTCCTGCGGCACGTCTTCACCAGGGTGGGCCTGATCCTCTCCGCCCTGGTGTGCATCGCTGGTGTGGCCGCGTTCATCGGCGTCGCGATCCGGGGCGGCAACCACCTCACGAACCGGCACCTCGGGGTCGCCTTCGCCGTGCTGTTCTTCCTCGACCTGCTCATCATCTTCATCCACGAGCTGGGCCACGCTGCGGTGCTCGTGCACTACGGGCGACGGGTCAAGTCGGCCGGGTTCCGCATCTACTTCGGGTCGCCGACGTTCTTCATCGAGGCCTCCGACGGGCTGATGCTGCCGCGACGGCAGCGCATCGTGCAGGCGGCGGCCGGACCCGGCGTCGAGATGGTCGGCACGTCCATCGCCACGATCCTGCTGTGGTCCTTCCCGTCCGGGCCGGCTGCCCAGACGCTCTACCAGTTCGTGGTGATCAACTCGTTCGTACTGTTCCTGAACGTGGTCCCGCTGCTCGAGCTGGACGGCTACTGGATCCTGGCGGACTGGCTGCGGATGCCCGACCTCCGCCCGGACGCGCTCTCCTTCGTGCGCCGCGAGATGTGGGGCAAGCTGCTGCGCCGCGAACGGTTCACCCGAGGCGAGGTCGGCCTGGCGGTGTACGGGGTCGTGGGGATCGGGTTCACCCTCTTCTGCTTCTGGTCGGCCTGGTACTTCTGGCGGCGGGTGTTCGGCAGCACCTTCGCCGCGATGATCGCGGCCGGGCCGCTGGGCTGGGCCGGGCTGGCCGTGCTCGTGCTGCTGCTGGGCGGGCCGGCGATCCGGGGCCTGGTGACGGCGCTTGTCGGGATCGCCGACGCGGTGCGGCGGCGCTGGCGGGCGGCCCGGTTCCGGGCCCAGTCCCGCTGGCGGGTCGAGGCCGCGGAGCTCATCGACGCGTCCGCGGTCTTCGGCGACCTGCCGGTCGAGGTCCTGAACGACCTCGCCGGCCGGGTACGTCTGCAGCCCGTCGGGCAGCGGCAGGTGGTGTTCCGGCAGGGCGAGCGGGCCGACGCGGCCTACGTCGTACGGGCCGGCAGCCTGGAGGTCGTCGAACAGGACGCGGACGGAGTCCCGCTGCGGCGGCTGCGCACGCTGGCCCGCGGAGACACGTTCGGCGAGCTCGCACTGCTCGAGGCCAGCACCCGGACGGCGACCGTACGAGCCCTGACCGCCGTCGACCTCTTCGTCCTGGACAAGAGCACCGTGGACCGACTGCTGGCCGACATCGCCCGGGTCCCGACCCTGGTGACGAGCCTGCAGCAGTACGCCGACCTCGTGGCCCTGCCGCCCTTCGCGCACCTCGACCCGGTCGCGATCGCAGCGCTCGCCGCCCACGGAAGCTGGGTGCTGGCGGGGCCGGGCGAGGTGATCGTGGCGCAGGGCGAGGCGGGGGACGCGTTCTACGTCGTTCAGGCCGGACAGCTCGACGTCGCCGAATCCGGGCGCCGGGTGCGTACGCTCGCGCCAGGAGCCCACTTCGGGGAGGTCGCGTTGCTGCTCGACACCGCACGGACGGCGACGGTCGCAGCGACCACCCCGGCCCGGCTGTTCCGCCTCGACCGGGTCGGCTTCGACGCGCTTCTCGCCGACGAGTTCCGCCGCGGGCGACTCAGCAGCCACGCTCCGCAGCGGTTCTGGGACCACTGAGGATATGGACTGCTTCCACTGCCGGCGTACGGCCGTCGGCGTCTGCAAGTTCTGCGGGCGTGGCATCTGCGAGAACCACCTCCAGGCCAAGCCGTTCATCCTCGCCCTGCACGACATCGGCGGCCAGACGCAGGCGCTCGTCGTCGATGATGCGCTGTTCTGCGGCACCTGCCACCCGCGTCCGCACCCGGTGCCGCTTCCCGAGCTCGACACCTGAGCGACGGCGATGGAGTGGCGGCTGCTCAGCGGCCTGGAGCCGGCTGACCTGCGACGCGTCGTCGAGGCGGCACGACGTCATCACTTCGCCACCGCGGAGACCATTTTCGGTGCAGGCGACCGGGGCACGTCGCTGCACCTGATCGAGTCCGGCCGGGTGGCCATCAGGGTCCCGACCCCGGACGGCGAGGTCGCCACCTTGACCATCGCCGGTGCGGGTGACGCCTTCGGGGAGATGGCGCTGCTGCGCCGCTCCTCGCTCCGAAGCGCCTCGGCGGTCGCACTCGAACCGACGGTCACGATCTCGCTGGAGCGCGAGGCCTTCCGCCAGCTGTGCCGGCAGCACCCGCAGGTGGAGCGGCTGCTCGTCAGCGTGCTCGCCGAACGAGTGGACCGGCTATCGGGTCACCTCGTCGAAGCTCTCTACCTCTCGGTGGACAAGCGGGTGGTCCGCCGACTCCTCGAGCTCTGCCGGGTGTACGGGGCTCCGGGAGCCACCACCGTCGTGGTCCCGCTGCGCCAGGAAGACCTCGCCGGACTCGCGGGCACGACGCGGCCGACGGTGAACACGCTGCTGCGGAGGCTGCAGGAGGAAGGGATGGTCGCCCTGTCCCGCGGCCGGGTCGAGGTGCTCGACCTGCCCGCCCTGGCCCGCGCCGGCCGTTAGCAGCCGCACCGGGTCGACCTCCATGGTCAGGTCGGCCATGCTTGTTCACCTTCGGGTGTCACCATGGGGGCATGACCGCCGAGCCGCTGACCGAGACCTCTGACGAGACCGTGCCGCCCGAACGGTTCCTCGATCGCGAGCTCTCCTGGCTCGCCTTCAACCTGCGGGTGCTCGAGCTCGCCGAGGACATCGAGATCCCACTGCTGGAACGGGCCAAGTTCCTGGCGATCTTCGGCAGCAACCTGGACGAGTTCTACATGGTGCGGGTGGCCGGCCTGAAGCGGCGGATCGCCACCGGCATCGCGGTCCGGGCTGCCAGTGGCGGCCTGCCCCGCGAGGTGCACGAGGCCATCCTGCGAAGGACCCGCGAGCTGATGGCCCGGCACGCCCGGTGCTTCGGCGACGACGTCCTGCCCGCCCTCGCCAAGGAGGGCATCGAGATCCTGCGCTGGAGCGAGCTCACGGACGACGAGCAGGCCAGGGCCGGGAAGCTCTTCGACGAGAGCGTCTTCCCCGTCTTGACCCCGCTCGCGGTGGACCCGGCACACCCGTTCCCGTACATCTCGGGACTCTCGCTCAACCTCGCCGTCGTCGTACGCAACCCGTTGACTGACGGCGAGCACTTCGCCCGGGTCAAGGTGCCGCCGATACTGCAGCGGTTCCACGCCCTCGGTGAGCAGCGCTTCGTCCCGCTCGAGGACATCATCGCGGCGCACCTCGACAAGCTTTTCCCCGGTATGGACGTCCTGCAGCACCACACCTTCCGGGTCACCAGGAACGAGGACGTCGAGGTCGAGGAGGACGACGCCGAGAACCTGTTGCAGGCCATGGAGCGCGAGCTGATGCGACGGCGGTTCGGCCCGCCGGTCCGCCTCGAGGTCGAGGAGACCGTCGACCCGCACGTGCTCGACCTGCTGGTCCGCGAGCTCGGCATCACGGCCAACGAAGTGTTCGCGCTGCCCGGTCCACTGGACCTGACTGGGCTGATGGGGCTGCTGGACCTCGACCGTCCTGAGCTCAAGGACCCGCCGTTCCTGCCGCGCACCAGCCGTGAGCTGACCGAGGTCGAGTCGGCGACTGCCACCGACATCTTCGCTGCCGTCCGCGACCACGACGTCCTGCTGCACCACCCGTACGACTCGTTCTCGACGTCCGTGCAGGCGTTCCTGGAGCAGGCCGCCGCCGACCCCAACGTGCTGGCCATCAAGCAGACCCTCTACCGCACGAGCATCGACTCGCCGATCGTGGACGCCTTGATCGACGCCGCCGAGGCCGGCAAGCAGGTCCTGGTGCTGGTCGAGATCAAGGCCCGCTTCGACGAGGGCGCCAACATCAAGAGGGCCCGCAAGCTCGAGGAGGCCGGCTGCCACGTGGTCTACGGGCTGGTCGGGCTCAAGACGCACTGCAAGCTCAGCATGGTGGTGCGGCAGGAGAAGGACGGCATCCGGCGGTACGCCCACATCGGCACCGGCAACTACCACCCCAAGACTGCGCGGCTGTACGAGGATCTCGGCCTGCTCACCGCCGACCCGGCCGTCGGGGCCGACGTGGCCAACCTCTTCAACGTGCTCTCCGGCTACTCGATGAACACCGAGTACGCCCGCTTCCTGGTCGCCCCGAACTCGGTCCGTACCGGGCTGGTCGCGCGGATCGACCGCGAGGTCGAGCGGCACGAGGCCGGCCACCCGGCGGCGATCCGCTTCAAGGTCAACTCCCTGGTGGACGAGGAGATCATCCACGCGCTGCACCGCGCCTCGATGGCCGGCGTCCCGGTCAGCCTGTGGATCCGTGGGATCTGCGGTCTGCGTCCCGGCGTCCCCGGTCTGTCGGACAACATCGAGGTCCGCTCGATCATGGGCCGCTTCCTCGAGCACTCGCGGCTCTACGCGTTCGGGGTCGGGCCGACCACCGAGATCTGGATCGGCAGCGCCGACCTGATGCACCGCAACCTCGACCGCCGGGTCGAGGCCCTCGTCCGGATCGGTGCCCAGCACCACATCGACGAGCTGAACGCACTGCTCGACCTCGGCTTCGACCCGGGGACCGCGTCCTGGCACCTGCACGAGGACGGCACCTGGATCAGGCACCACAAGGACGCGGACGGCGAGCCGCTGCTGGACATCCAGGCGCACCTCATCTCGCTGCACCAGTGGCGTCGAGGGCTCGTGTGAAAGAAGGCGGTGCGAAGCAGGCGCGCACACCGCAGACGTACCGGGAGGTGGAGCGCAAGCTGCGGGTCCCGGCGCTGTACCGCCTCCCGGACCTTTCCTCCGCAAGCTCCGACGGCCCGGTCGCCAGGGTCGACCCGCACCCGCTGCTCACACTGACCGCAACCTACTACGACACCGGCGACCTGCGGCTGGCCCGGGAACGGGTGACCCTGCGCCGGCGCGAGGGCGGCGGTGACGACGGCTGGCACCTCAAGCTCCCCGCCGACGACGGCGCCGCCGACGCGCGGGACGAGATCAGGCTCCCGCTCGACGACGCCACGACCCCGCCGACCGAGCTGTTGTCGCTCGTGCTCGGCCTGACCCGCGGCCAGCCGGTCGAGGCGGTGGCGACGTTGCGTACCGAACGCTCGCCGAGCGACCTCCTAGCCGCCGACGGGCGGGTCATCGCCGAGCTCACCGACGACTCAGTGTCTGTCCTCGACGGGACGCTCGTGGCTGGCCAGTTCCGAGAGCTCGAGGTCGAGACCCGCGACGGCACCGCCGCCGAGATCGACGCTGTGGTCGCCGCGCTAGTGGGCAGCGGCGCGATCGAGGGCGGCCTGCCGTCCAAGGTCGTGCGCGCCCTCGGGCCGGCCGCCGCAGCGCCCACGGACGTCGCCAAGCCGCGCGGGGTCCGGCTCGAGGACCCCGCCGGGGAGGCGCTCACCGCGCACCTGGCCCGGCACACCCGGGTGCTGATCGACCAGGACCTGCGCCGCCGCCGCGACCTGCCCGACGCCGTCCACCAGGTACGGGTCGCCGCCCGCCGCCTGCGCAGCGGGCTGAAGGTCTTCGGCCCCCTGGTCGACCAGGAGTGGGCCGACGGGCTGCGTACCGAGCTCGCCTGGATCGCCGCCGAGCTGGGCGAGGTGCGCGACCGCGAGGTGCTCGAGGAACGCTTGCTCCGCGACCTGGCCGCACTGCCGTCGGCCTCGACCGGCGACGGCGGCACGGGCACCGCCGGCATCGACCGGACCGACACGCGCGACATCTCCGCCGCGATGTCCGTCGTCCGCCGCGACTTCGACGAGGCGCGCGTCAGGGCCCAGGCCGAGGTCGACGCCGCGATGTCGTCGCCGCGCTTCCTCGCCCTGCTCGACGCGCTGGTCGAGGCCGCGAACACACCGCAGCTGACAGCGGCGGCCGCTGGGCGCTGCGAGGTGGCCCTTCCGCCGCTGGTCGCGAAGGCGTGGCGTCGTCTCGCCCGCGAGGCGGACCGGCTCGAGCTCGACGGGACCGACGACAGCTGGCACGAGGTACGCATCTCCGGCAAGCGCGCGCGCTACGCCGTCGAGGCGCTGGTTCCCGTCTTCGGCGAGCCGGCCCGCGAGTTCGCAAAGAACCTCGAACGGATCACCGAGCTGCTCGGCGAGCACCAGGACGCAGTGATCGCCGCCGACACCGCCCGGCGGCTGTCCGGCGGGCGCCGTGTCACCGGCGCCACCGGGTTCGTCCTCGGGCTGCTCCACGAGTCCGAGCGCGCGGCCGCCCAGGCGACCCGGCACGAGTTCGCCGCCGTGTGGCCGGACGTGTCCCGACGCCGCCGGCGCAGCTGGCTCGGACCCGCGGCGTAGCCGGTGGCGCCCGACCCGGTGATCCGCGCGGCCGGTGCCGTGCTGTGGCGGCGCGGCGAGCCGACCGGCGGCAGCAGCAGCAGCAGCGAGACTGCCCGGCTGGAGTTCGCCCTCGTCCACCGGCCGGCCCGACAGGACTGGAGCCTGCCCAAGGGCAAGCTGGAGGCCGGGGAGCATGCCGTCAGCGCTGCCGTGCGCGAGGTCCAGGAGGAGACCGGCTACGCCGTCGCCCTGGGCCGACCCCTGACGACGCTGCGGTACCTGGTCGAGGGCCAGCGCAAGCAGGTGCGCTACTGGTCGGCGCAGGTGTCCCGCGAGACCCCGCAGCCGGTACGCAGCGCCGACCCGGCGGAGATCGACGACGTCAGCTGGCTGCCGTACGAGCAGGCCCGGGCTCGGCTCACGTACCCGCACGACGCCCGACTGCTGCGCGAGGTCGCGAAGGCGCCCTTCGACACAGTTCCGCTGGTCCTGCTGCGCCACTGCAAGGCCGTCAAGCGAGCGGCCTGGGACGGCACGCACGACCACGCCCGACCGCTGGAAGGTCGCGGGATCGGCCAGGCCCGACGGCTCGTCCCGATGCTCGCCGCCTTCGGAGTGAACCGCCTCATCAGCTCGGACGCGACCCGCTGCCGGGACACCGTGCTGCCGTTCGCCCGCGAACACTCCCTCGAGGTCGAGGACGAGCCGCTGCTGTCGGAGGAGGGCCACACCAGCTCCCGAGGGCATACCCGCCGGCTCGCCCGAGAGCTGATGGCCGACCCAGCCGCCCTGGTGATCTGCAGCCACCGCCCGGTGCTGCCCGACCTGCTGGCCGAGACCCTGGCGGGGTGGCACGGGGCGGCGCCGCTCCCGCTCGGGCCCGGCGCGTTCCTCGTGCTGCACCGCGATCTGAGCGGGCACCGGCCCCGTGTCGTCGCGGTCGAGCGGCACCGGCCCTGATCCTCGTTCACCTGCCGGGGCTCCGGCGTCCCCGGTCCCGTCGCCGTGTCGCGTTCCGCCGTTCACCTTGCGTTCACCCAGGCCAGGGAGTCCGGTCACCTCCGCCGCCTAGCGTCGCTGGCGTACGACCTGACGCACAGCCCCCCAACAGGAGGACTTTCCCGGTGACCATCACCCGCTTCGGACGCCGCGCCGCGGTCGCAGTCGTTGCCCTTGTCGGCACGCTCGGCCTCGCCGCCTGCGGTTCGGACAACAACGCCACACCGTCCTCGAGCGCTAGCTCCTCGACCACTTCCTCGGCGACCGCCGGCGGCATCACCTGCGCCTCCGGGACGCTGACGCTGTCCGGCTCGACCGCACAGGCCAACGCCATGTCCGCGTGGGGCAAGGCCTACCAGACGGCCTGCCCCGGTGCGACCGTCAACTACGGCGGCGGCGGTTCCGGTGCCGGAGTCACCCAGTTCACCGCCGGCAGCGTCGACTTCGCCGGCTCGGACTTCGCGCTGACCGCCGACCAGAAGACGGCCGCGGACGCGCGCTGCGGCACGGGCAACACCGCGGTCGACCTGCCGATGGTGGCGGGCCCGGTCGCGATCGGCTACAACCTCCCCGGCGTCACCGGCCTGCAGCTGTCGGCGTCGACCCTTGCCAAGATCTTCTCGGGCAAGATCACCAAGTGGGACGACGCCGCGATCAAGGCCGAGAACACCGGCCTGACGCTGCCAAGCATCGGGATCCAGAGCTTCCACCGCTCGGACGGTTCCGGCACGACATACAACTTCGTCAACTACCTGGCGAACGATGCCAAGACTGACTGGACGTACGGCGTCAACAAGAACTGGCCGGCTCCCGGCGGTCAGGGCGCGAAGGGTTCGTCGGCGGTCGCCCAGGGCGTGAAGTCCACGGCTGGCGGCATCGGCTACTTCGAGCTGTCGTACGCCACCCAGTCCAGCATCCCCACGGCGAAGGTCGGCAACGGTCAGGGCGCATTCGTCGACGCGACCGGCCCCAACACGGTCGCCTTCCTGTCGAAGGCCACGGTCGTGGGCACGAACGGCGACCTGGCGCTCTCGTTCGACTACGGGAACACCGACGCGACCGCCTACCCGGCGGCCCTGGTCACGTACGAGATCGTGTGCGCGAAGGGCAACAAGTCGGCCCAGCTCCCGCTGATCAAGAGCTTCCTGACCTACACGTCCAGCGCGGCCGGCCAGGGGATCCTTGCCACCAACGGGTACGTGTCACTGCCGGCCAGCATCCTGGCGCAGGTCAGCGCGGCTGTGGCTACGCTGAGCTGACGCATTCACAGGAGTTGACCGGACACTGAAGTCGACCGGTTCAGGCCACCCTTGCGGGTGGCCTGGACCGGTCGCTCGCCGCAATTCTGGAGCGCCATGGCAACGGATGTTCGGACCGAGGAGAGCCCGGTGCAGCCCGGTGCCATCTCCGGGTCCAAGGACGCGAACAAGGGCCGGTGGCTGGACGTCGGCTTCCGCCGCCTCAGCGTCGGATCCGCAGTCCTCGTGCTCATCATCTTGGTCGCCATCGCGCTGTTCCTGCTGCAGCAGGCACTCCCGGCCATCCACAAGGACACCGCGAACTTCCTGACCGAGCAGCAGTGGCGACCCGATGACACCCCGGCGGTGTTCGGGATCGCCGCCCTCCTCTACGGCACGCTGGTCACCGCGTTCCTGGCCATGCTGATGGCCCTGCCGGTGGCGGTCGGCGTCGCCCTCTGGCTCACTCAGTACGGCCCGCGGGCCCTGGCCCGTCCGCTCGGCTACGTCGTCGACCTGCTGGCGGCGGTCCCCAGCGTCGTCTTCGGGCTGTGGGGCCTCATCTACCTGGTGCCCAAGATGATCCCGCTGAGCGCCTGGCTCTCGACGTACTTCGGGTGGATCCCGATCTTCAAGTCAGACGCCATCTTCGGCAAGTCGATATTCACCGCCTCCGTGGTCCTCGCGATCATGGTCCTGCCGGTGATCGCTGCAGTCACCCGAGAGGTCTTCCTGCAGGTACCGAGGGAGAACCAGGAAGCTGCGCTGGCCCTGGGATCAACGCGGTGGGAGATGATCCGGCTCGCCGTGCTGCCGTACGGCCGGTCCGGCCTGATCAGCGCCGCCGTGCTCGGGTTCGGCCGAGCCCTCGGCGAGACCATCGCGGTCGCCCTGGTCCTGTCGGCCAACTACACGGTCTCCGCCCACCTGCTGACCCCCGGCGGGAACACCATCGCCGCGAACATCGCGAACACCTTCGGAGAGGCCGGCTCGCTCGGCCGCGGTGCGCTCATCGCCAGCGGCCTGGTCCTGTTCGTGATCACCCTCGCGGTCAACTTCGGCGCCCGCGCGATCGTCGCCCGGCGCCGCGAGTTCACGGCGGCGACGTGACCCTCACCGCGCTGGATCCGGATCCGCTGCACCTCGCCAGCAAGGGGCGGCTGCCACGCTGGGCATCCCCGGCGATCGCGCTGGCCTGCGCGGTCCTGCTGCTGCTGGTCTTCGCGATCACCCCGGCCGACGGTCGCGCCGACTACCTCGTGACCTTGGCGGTCGTCTTCCTGGTGGTGCAGTTCGCCATCTCGTACGCGGTGGAGGGTGGCCGCAAGGCCCGCGACCGGCTCGCCGCCGCGGCTGCCGTGACGGGACTGTTCCTGGCCCTGCTGCCCCTGGTCGCGATCCTCGGGTTCACGATCGTCAAGGGCATGAAGCGCTTCGACGTCACATTCCTTACCCACTCGATGCGCAACGTGGCCGACAGCGATCCAGGCGGCGGGGCCTACCACGCGATCATCGGGACCCTCGAGCAGGTCGGTATCGCCAGCCTGTTTTCCGTGCCGCTAGGCCTGCTGGTGTCCATCTACCTGGTGGAGTACGGCGGCGGGCGGCGATTCGCTCGGCTGGTCAGCACCTTCGTCGACGTCATGACCGGACTGCCGTCGATCATCGCCGGCCTGTTCGTCCTGTCGTTCTGGGGGCTGGTCCTGCACCAGGGCTTCTCCGGCTTCGCGGGGTCGCTGGCGCTCACCGTCATCATGCTCCCCGTCGTGGTGCGGACGACCGAGGAGATGCTCCGGCTGGTGCCGCCGGCTCTGCGGGAAGCCGCCTTCGCCCTCGGCGTCCGGAAGTGGCGGACGGTGCTGTCGGTGGTCCTGCCGACCGCACTCGCGGGCATCACCACCGGGGTGATGCTGGCCGTCGCCCGCGTCGTCGGCGAGACAGCTCCGGTCCTGCTCACAGTGTTCGGCACCTCGTCCATCAACACCAACCCGTTCAGCGGTCCGCAGGAGAGCCTGCCGCTGTTCGTGTTCAGCGAAGCCGGGCTGCCCAACAACACGGCGGTCGACCGGGCCTGGAGCGGTGCGCTGACGCTGATCATCCTCGTACTGTTGCTGACCACGGCCGCCAGACTCCTCACCCGCAGATCCGCCCCGCGCGGACGTTGACCGACAGTCGAAGGACAGGAAAGCCCACCATGGCCAAGCGGATCGAAGTGTCCGACCTCAACGTCTACTACGGCGCCTTCCAAGCCGTCGAAGGCGTGACCCTGACGGTGGAGCCACGCTCGATCACGGCGTTCATCGGACCGTCCGGATGCGGCAAGTCCACGGTGCTGCGGACCCTCAACCGGATGCACGAGGTCATCCCGGGCGCCCGGGTCGAGGGCAAAGTCCTCCTCGACGGCGAGGACATCTACGGATCCGACATCGACCCCGTCAACGTACGCCGGACCATCGGGATGGTCTTCCAGAAGCCGAACCCGTTCCCGACGATGTCCATCTACGAGAACGTGGTCGCTGGGCTGAAGCTGCAGCGAAAGTACAAGCGACCAGAGCTCGACATCGTCGTGGAGAAGTCGTTGCGCGGAGCGAACCTGTGGGAAGAGGTCAAGGACCGGCTCGACCGGCCCGGGGCAGGCCTGTCCGGCGGGCAGCAGCAACGGCTGTGCATCGCTCGGGCGATCTCGGTGGAGCCTCAGGTCCTGCTCATGGACGAGCCGTGCTCGGCGCTGGACCCGATCTCGACGCTCGCGATCGAGGACCTGATGCAGGAGCTGAAGGAGCGGTACACGATCGTCATCGTGACCCACAACATGCAGCAGGCGGCCCGGGTCTCGGACAAGACCGCCTTCTTCAACCTCGCTGCCACCGGCAAGCCCGGCAAGCTCGTCGAGGTCGGCAACACGACCATGATCTTCAACAACCCCACCCAGCGGGCGACCGAGGACTACATCTCCGGGCGGTTCGGATAGGAACCCGGCCCCTGGTGCCGACGGCCACGGGCGACGGCCACGGGCGACGGGGGTCGCTCAGCCGCGCTCGGGGGTGTCGTCGGGCGCGACCCTGAGCAGTTTGTCGATCTCGGCCTGGCTCAGCCGTCCGTCGGCCGAGGTGGCGGCGACGACGAGGTCACCAACCAGCTCGATCTCCTCGTGGAGGGCCGGGTCACGCAG
>JANYIP010000059.1 GCA_025361995.1 Streptomycetales bacterium
ATCGCGTTGAAGATCACGCCGGTGTGCGTCGCCCCGAACGAGGTCTGGAACAGGTTGGCGGTGTCACCCACCACGTTGATGGCGATCCCCGTGGTGATGAGGATCCAGGGGGCCTTGCGGCGGCCGTTCATCAGCGTCGAGCCCCCGACGACGAGGCTCAGCAGCAGCAGGTCGGCGATCGGGTACGCCAGGTTGGTTGCCGCGGCCGCCGTGTCCCCACCGGTGAGGGTGACGACCTGCGAGAACGCGAAGGCCGCGCAGACGGCTGATGCGCCGGCCCCGGCCACCGCGCCGTCCAGCCAGCTGTGGATGGCCAGCTTGCGGACCTGACCTCGCAAGAAGAGGACGACCGCCACGTACGCAAGGGGGTAGAACGCCAGATAGAAGGCGTCCGCCACCGAGGGCGTGGGCGGAGTCGCTCCGCCTTGGGACTCAACGGTGAGGGCGACGTCGCCGAGCGACCACATGAGCAGGGCCACGCCCATCGTCAGGGCGACCGCCCGACCGCTGCGCGCGGTGATCCCGCGAGCGATGCACGCAGCGCTGGCAACGAGCTCGAACACGGCCACCAGCCAGCCGTCGAGCAGCTGCGACGACTGGTCTGGGCTGCGGATGATCAACGACGCGAGATAGCCGATGAGCAGCAGGCTCATCAGCCCATAGACGATCCACAGGGTGCCACGCCGGCGCTCTGACCGATCCCACTGCTCCACAAGGTGGGATCGACCCCGTCAGGTGATGACTTGACCGTTTTGTTGTCCGCGGTCGGATCAACGACAACAGGCGGGTGGGTACCCTTCGGACTGATCTTCCGCGGCGTGCTGCACAGGGGTCTGTGGCACCTCTGCAGTTCCAGGAGGCCTACAACCTCAAGCCGCTGTACGCGAACGGGGTGACCGGCGCAGGCACGACGCTCACCAGCGTCGACTCGTTCGGAGACCCGCAACCAGCCGCGAATCAAGTTCGACAGGGCGTTCGGCCTCCCGGCCTTCGAGACCGACCGTGAGGTGCAGTACGCGCACGCGATGGAGGTCGACCGCCAGCTGTCCAGGCCAGATCTCAGGTCGACCGCCTAGCTGCTCGCAACGTCATACGGGACCAGGCTGAACGCGCCCTCCTCCTCCTGCGCGTTGTGCAGGCGAAGGACGGCGTACAGCCCATAGAGCAGTCGCCGCAGCTCGACCACGTCCTCGGGCTGGACCGTTGCGCTGTCCAGACCCGCCAGCAGCCGGCGCAACCCGGCGACCTGGTGCTCGATCTCGGCGTGCGTGCGGCTCATCGCCGGCCGTCCGTCCCGCCGAGGACGCGACCCACCAGGGGTACAAGGAGCTTCTCGTCGGCCCTCTCGTGCGGCAGCAGCTCGCCGTCGAGCCGGTCGAGCAGCGAGCGGACCGGCGCCGGGTTGCACTCCTGCGTCGAGAGCTCGTCGGCCACCGAGCGGATCTGCTCGATCAGCGGCAGCACCGCATCGTGCTCGACTCGCAGTCACAGCGCTGTTGCCACGTCCGCTGGAGCCATCGCGATGGTGTGCACGGTGCCGGGCAGCACGGTCCGCAGTGCGATGGCGATCGCGAGTACGTCGATGACCTCCTGCACGATCGCCCCGGCCGCCGGAGGGAGGTAGCCCAGCGCGGCAACGCCCATGGCGACGACGGACAGTCCCATGCCGACCAGCACGGCCTGCAGGGCGATCCGCTTGGACCGGCGCGCGATCACAGGATCGCGTCGGCGAGGGCGTTGATTCGGTCGACGGTAAGCACGACATCCGCGGCCTCGGACGTGGCCGTTGCCCCGCGTGCGGCGAGGGCGACTCCGACACCAGCGGCCGCGAGCGCCGGGGCGTCGTTGATGCCGTCTCCGACCATGATCGTCTCGGCTACCGCCGACTCCCGCTCGATCGCGGCCAGCTTGTCCGCAGGGTCGCAGTCGGCGACCACCGTGTCGACACCGACGATTCGCCCGACCATCTCGGCGATGTCGGCGCGACGGCGCACGCGACGCGCCCACGGCGGTGCCGGCTCGCCGACGATCCAGGAGGCCTTGCCCACCTTGACCCGGCGTGATCCGGCAGTCCCCTGCAGCCCGTAGCTGTGCACCTCCGCCAGGTCGCGGGGGAACTCCAGGGCCAGCCCGCGCCTAGTGCCTCTGGTGACGATGGCGCTCGCCAGCACGTGCGCGGAGACCTGGTCGAGCGACGCGGCGAGGCGAAGCACCTCGTCTGCACTGAACCGCCCACTCGCGGTGACTACGTCGCTCAGCACCGGGTGGCCCTGGATGAGCGTGCCGGTCTTGTCGAAGAGCATGGCGCGGCCGCGGGCGAGCCGCTCGAGAGCGCTACCACCCTTGATGACGACGCCGATGCTGGCGGCACG
>JANYIP010000063.1 GCA_025361995.1 Streptomycetales bacterium
GGGCGCCCGCGGCACGCAGGCGTCCCAGCAGCGCGGGTACGCCGCCGAGGTGATGGCTCACCCGGGCGGCCGCTGGGTGGTCGGCGCAGTGGGGGTGGCCGTCGCTGCCGCCGGAGCCGTCATGGTGGTGGAAGGCGTACGCAAGAAGTTCATGCGCTCCTTCCCGCCCGACGAGCTCACCGGCACCACCCGATCGGTGGTCAGCCGCCTCGGGACGATCGGCACCGTGGCGCGAGGTCTGGTGTTCGCCCTGACCGGCGTGCTCGTCGTGTCGGCAGCCTGGGCCTACGACGCCGCCAAGGCCAGCGGTCTGGACGGTGCCCTCAAGACCTTGCGTGACCGACCGTACGGCGGGCTGCTCCTCGGCCTCGCCGCAGCTGGCCTGATCGTCTTCGGCGTGTACGGCCTCGCCGAAGCCCGCTACCGCCGCGTCTGACCCGAGAGAGGCAGTCCGACATGTCGACCCGTCTTGACCGGCCGGCCACGGCCGACCCGCGAGTACGTCCGGAGCCGCACCCCGCCGGCGACCGCAAGGTCGTGGCCGCCCGCCTCCTGGGCGGTGCAGTCGGTCTGTGGCTGCTCCTGTCACTGATCGGGCTGGCGGTGACTCACCTGCTGTCGACCGGACGGGTGCACACCCTCGACCGGGGCGTCGACGACTGGTTCGCATCGCACCGCACCGGCACGTGGAACACGATCACGGTGTTCGGCAGCGGTGTCGCCAACACGCAGACCGTCATCTCCGTGACGGTGCTGACGGTGCTCTTCCTGCGCTGGCGGCTGCATCGCTGGTACGAGGGATGGGTCGTGGTCGCAGCCATCACCGGCGAGCTCATCGTCTTCCTGGCCGTCACCGCGACGGTGCACCGGCCCCGGCCACCGGTCCACCGGCTGGACGTCTCCCCGCCGACCTCGAGCTTCCCGTCCGGGCACACCGCCGCCGCGGTCGCGCTGTACGGCTGCCTCGCGGTGCTGCTGCTCGTGCTCTGCGGACGACGCGCGTCGACGCTGGTCGGCGCCACGGCCCTGTTCGCCGTACCGGTCGTGGTCGGGTTGTCCCGGCTCTACCGTGGGATGCACTACCCGAGCGACGTGCTGGTCGGAGCTGTTGGCGGTGGCCTGTGGCTGCTCGTCGTGGTGACCACGCTGCTGCCGAAGCGGCAGGAGCAGCGTCGGTGAACAGCCCTGAGCCGGTCGAGGAGCTGCTCTCTCCGACAGCGCCCGGACATCCGGCCGACTCAGCCGTCGTCGTCGACCTCAAGCAGGTCAGTCCGCCGGCCCCCGGGCCTCGGCCAGCGGTGCTCGCTGCCGTGGCAGCAGGAGGCGGCCTGTGCTTCCTGGTTCTGACGGTGTGGGTGGACCGGCATGCCGGGCTCCCGGCGATCGACCGGAGCGTCCACTCGTGGGTGCTCGAGCACCGGACCGGTCCCAGCCTGACCGTGGCCCGGGCGGTGACGTGGGGTGGCGTCACCACGGTCGTACTTCCCGCCCTGGTTGCCGTCGGCGCCGTCGCGAGGACCGGCGGCCGCGATCTCCGGCGACGCCTGGGTGCCGGGATGCTGCTGGCCGGTGTGGCCAGCGTCGGGGTGTACCTCGGGCTGCGCGTGAACGCATGGATCGGTCGCGCGCGGCCCTCGGTCGCCGACTGGGCCGGCACCGCCGGAGGGCCGTCGTTCCCGTCCGGGCACACCACAACCGCGACGATCTTCGCGACGTCGTGCGCCTGGGCGATCGGGGCTCGACTCGCTGCCGGCTGGCCGCGTCGCGCCGTCTGGATCGGGGCCGTCGTGTACGCCGGGCTCGTGGGCTGGTCGCGGGTGTGGCTGGGGGTCCACTGGCCGACCGACGTCATCGGTGGCTGGCTCTACGGCCTGACCTGGTACAGCGCTTCGAGCACGCTGATCCTGGTGGCGCGCGGTCGAGCTAACCGCCGGCGACTGAGTCAGTAGCGGCCGCCGGTACGCAGATCGTGATCGAGGCCGGGTGCACCCTCACCCGCAGGTTCTTGACCGCCGGGCGGGCACCGCCGTCCAGTTCGTAAGGGAACCGCCGGTTCAGCCGAATCCGGAACCGCTTGCCCCGGGTGACGTGGACGAACTTGGACGTCTCCCCTTTGCCGATGGCGACCCGGCCCAGGGTCCGCGTCCACTGCACCGGGTTCTTGGCGGTCACCACCCCGAGCTCGAGCAGCCCGTCGTCCGGCTGAGCCCCGTCGAACGCCTCGATGCCGCCTAGCACCTTGCTGACGTTCCCGATCAGCACGCAGGAGGTGCTCCCGCGGAAGAACCGCTTGCCGTCGACGTCGACGGTGGCCTTGACCCGCGTGGTGTTGAGGTTCTTCGCACCAGTCCAGAGGTACGCCACCCGGCCGACCCGGTCCTTCATGCCGGCGTCGGCATCCTTGATCATCAACGCGTCGAAGCCCGCGCCGGCCATCACCGCGAAGTGCTCCCCGTTGACCGAGCCGGTGTCGAGGGCACGACGCTCACCGTGCAGGCCGATCCGTACCGCCTCGTGCAGGTCCTTGGGCACGCCAAGGTTGGTAGCCAGCAGGTTGGCCGTCCCGGCGGGGAGGATCGCGATGACCGCGCCGCGGCCGGCGAGCGCGTCGATGCACCGCTGGACGGAGCCGTCCCCGCCCCACACGAACACCACGTCGGCCCCCTTGTCGAAGGCCTTGCGGGC
>JANYIP010000090.1 GCA_025361995.1 Streptomycetales bacterium
GCACCACTCCGGCAAGGACGGCTCCGATGCCGACCAGCCCGTCGTCGGTGAACCGAGCAAGCAGGTACGTCAGGCCAGCGCCCACGCCGACACACGCGACGCCCAGAAGCCGCCAGTTCCGCCGGGTCGCGTCAGGCCTGCGGCGGAACCAGCCGAGCGAGACGACGTCGGCATACAGAGCGTCCTCGACGTCGGCGAGGCTGCTGGCGAAGTGCTGCTTGAGGCTGGACATGAGTACGGGCGAACCGGTGGCGAGGATCGCCTTCTGCAGCTTGGACTCGAAGGTCACGAGGCCGTCATCCACCGCCTTGACCTGGGTGAGCTTCCAGTCGCGACTCGTGAACCAGTGGGCGCGCGGCAGCTCTTCGATGTGGATGTACCCGCGGACGGCGAGATCGACGATGGTGGCAGTGACGTCCAGGACGTCGGCCCGCTCGTCCATGAGGGTGCCGATCTGGCCGGGTCGCAGCCCCTGCGGCGGCTGGAACTCGACAGCACCCGCGGGGCTGGTGAGGAGCGGCCGCGGCTCCGTCGCGCTGGCGTCGTCGGGCTGTCCGGCGGCGGGGTCGAGCCCCGGGGCCTGACCGCGCCACCGACGGTCGCGGCCACGAGTCCACCCGGAGAAGCCGATGCCGAAGAGCCCGACCGCGAGCACGCCGACAGCGGCAGCCAGGGTCCAGCGAGTGACAGCAAAGGCTCGCCACACGCTGAAGCGCTCAGCAAGGATCGGCGGCGGCACGACGACGGAGCCCTTGGGCAGGGCGACAGCGACCGTCAGACCCTCGAAGGGCCGGAGCGCGTCTTGCGTGAACCGTGCACTCGAGCCGCTGATCGTCGCGGACGTGCACGGCAGTGCGCTTCCGTCGGGCCCGGCGTAGCAGACCACCCGATGGGCGTGGCCGGCACGTTGACCACTGCCTGGACCGCACCGATCGGCACCGACCACTGGGGGCCGACTGCGTTCCAGTACACCTCGACGTGGTCGGCGAAGATGTTCATGGCGCCGCGGACGTCGTAGTTGAGCATGTACGTCTGCTGCCGCCTGACGGTCTGGTTCTGGTCGCCGACCTTGATGGTGACGACGCCGGTGTCCTCGCTGAGCGCCACGCCGGCCGGTGCGCCGGACGGGGAGGTGACGTCGACGTTGGTGACCTCGACGACGCGGTCTCAGGAGTTGTCGTAGTGGTACCGGACGGGCAAGGTCCGCAGGATCCCGTGGTGGTCGCTGCCGGTGAAGTCGTAGGTGATCACTTCGGCCACGTGGAAGGTGCCGTCGGTGTGCACCGTGAGGGTCACGCTGTACGTCGGGATCGACTCGTCCGCGAACGACGCCGAAGCCAGCGGGAGGACGAGGAACGCGGCGCACAGTCCGACGAGAACGATCAGCCGCTTGATCACTGCGCCAGGCTAGTGGCCCTGCGCCGCCTCCCTGGGACTATTCGCCCCGGCCCCGCCTGGCGACCGCCCTGTCAGCCTCACGCTTGGCCTGCTGCTCGGCGAGCGCCTGCCGCTTGTCGTACGTCTTCTTGCCCCTTGCGACGGCGATCTCGACCTTGGCCTTGCCGTCCTTGAAGTAGAGCGCGAGCGGCACGAGGGTGAGCCCGGACTCCTTGGTCTCGCCGATCAGCTTCTTGATCTCGTGCTGGTGGAGCAGGAGCTTGCGCGGCCGCCGCGGCTCGTGGTTGGTCCAGGTGCCGAGGACGTACTCGGGGATGTGGACGTTCTGCAGCCACGCCTCGCCGTCCTTGAGGACGGCGAACCCGTCGACCAGGGACGCACGCCCCGCTCGCAGGGACTTCACCTCGGTGCCGAGCAGAACCAGGCCCGCCTCGTACACGTCCTCGATGTGGTAGTCGTGCCGTGCCTTCTTGTTCTGGGCCACCAGCTTGCGGCCCTGCTCGCGGGACATCAGCCGCTCCCGGCCGAGGCCGTCGCCCCAGGTGGCGCCGGCAGCTCGGCGAGCAGCCCCGCCAGCACCTCGAGGGCGCGGCGCTCGGCGACCGACGGGGCAGCGGACGGGTCGATCGCGACATCCGGCTCGATCCCGACGCCGTCCAGCGCGCGTCCGGACGGGGTGAGGTAGCGGCCGACGGTGAACTTGATCGCCGACCCGTCAGACAGCGTGGTCGGCTCCTGCACGGAGCCCTTCCCGTAGGTCCGCGAGCCGATGACCACAGCACGGCCACGATCCTGCAGCGCCCCGGTCACGATCTCGGCGGCGCTCGCCGTGCTGCCGTCGACGAGGACCACGAGAGGGGTGGTGGTGTCCCCGTGGGCGAGCGCATCGAGGGTCGTCAGCCCGGCGCTACGCTGCTGGTACGACACGACTGGACCCCCGTCGAGAAACGCCCCGGCGACCTCGACGGCCTCGCTGACCAGACCACCCGGGTCGTCACGCAGGTCGAGGACCACCCCGCCCGCGTGGGCCGCCGGGTCGGTGGCCATGGCAGCACGGACCTGAGCCCCGACCCCAAGGCTGAAGGTGGCGACGCGGATCATCAGCACGGAGTGCTTGAGCCGGTCGACGACCACGTCGTCGGCGAGCACCTCCGAGCGGGTGAGCGTCACGGTGAGGATCCCGGTGGCGCGCCGGATCCCGACGGCCACCGTGGATCCGCTGGGTCCGCGCAGGCGAGCAGCCACCGCGTTCACGGTCTCGTGTGCCACGGCCACCCCACCGATGCTGGTGAGCTCGTCCCCGGTGAGCAGCCCGGCCCGGCCGGCGGGCGAACCGTGCTGGACGCTCGTGACGAGCATCGCGCCGTCGTTGCCCTGCCGGATCCACAGCCCGACTCCGGTGTAGCGACCCTCGAGGGCGTCGCTGAACGAGTTGTACTGCGACGGTGAGTAGTAGGCCGACCAGCGGTCGCCGAGTGCCTTCAGCATGCCCTCGACCGCGGCCCGCTCGAGGGTGCCCTTGTCCACCGGGCGGGCAGCGTCGGCGGCGATGCGCGCAGCGGCCTCGTCGAGAACGCCCTCCTTGGGGGCAGCGCCCTCAGCCGGCCGGCTGCTGGCAGCCCCGACCGCCACGCCGGCGCCGAAGATCACGGCCACGACTGCGACCGCGCCGATGGACGTACGCAGTCGATCGCGTCGCACCGTCGAGGACATACGGCGAGTGTACGGGCGGTCGGCGACCCGGTTTCGGGGTCCGCCTGAAAGCCGGTCAGATCCGCAGGTACCTACGCAGAGTGACCATGCTGGCACTGGCAGCGATGAGCATGGACGCGATGAGGACGAGCGCCCCAGCCTTCCAGAGGCTGTCCCACCCGAAGAAGGGAGTGAACTGGAAGCTCGGCGCCAGGATGCCGTCGATGAGGAACGCCTTCAGCGCCGCGAGGAGCCCACCGGCGAGCAGCGCCCCGAGCATGGCGGCGACCACGCTCTCGAGCAGGAACGGCAGCTGGATCGACAGGTTCGAGGCACCGACCAGGCGCATGATGCCGGTCTCGCGCCTTCGGGTGAACGCGGCAACCCGGATGGTGTTGGCGATCAGCAGGAGCGCCGAGACCACCATCAGCGCGGCGATGATCAGCCCGCCACGCTGGATGCCGTTGAGAGCTGAGAAGAGTTTGTCGAGGAGCTGGCGCTCGTCCTGGACTTCTTCGACGCCGGACCGGCCGGTGAAGGCACCGGTGACGGCGGCGAACGTCTTCGGGTCCTTGAGCTTGACCCGGAAGGACTCAGGGAGGGAGTCCGGCGGGGCGCTCGCCGCGATCGGACTGCCCTTGAACTGCTCCTCGAAGTGCTTGTACGCGTCGGCCTTCGACTCGTAGTAGACCTCTTTGACCTGTGGCAGGGAGAGCAGATCGGCCTTGATCTGGCGCCGCTGCGCGTCGGTCACCGCTTGCGCCGTCCCGTTCGGTCCCAAGCAGCTGGGCGCGACGCTGTCCGTACCGCAGAGGTAGACCGAGATCTCGACCTTGTCGTACCAGTAGCTCTTCATGACGTTGACCTGCTCGTGCAGGAGGAACGACAGCCCGCCGAGGACACCGGCGACGAGTACGGTCAGGATCACGGCGACGGTGAGGCCGAGGTTTCGGCGCAGGCCGTTCCTGACTTCAGTGAGCACGACGGTGGAACGCATGTGGTGGTGGTTCTCCTAGCGGGAGTAGCCGTAGACGCCGCGGGACTGGTCCCTGACCAGGTGACCGCCTTCGAGCTCGATGACCCGCTTGCGCATCTGGTCGACGATGGCCGCGTCGTGGGTAGCCATCACAACCGTGGTCCCGGTGCGGTTGATCCGGTCGAGGAGCCGCATGATGCCGACGCTCGTGGCCGGGTCGAGGTTCCCGGTGGGCTCGTCCGCGATCAGGAGCAACGGTCGGTTGGCGAACGCGCGGGCGATGGCGACCCGCTGCTGCTCCCCTCCGGACAGTTCGTCAGGGCGCCGCCCCTCCTTGCCGGCCAGGCCCACGAGCTCGAGCACCTCGGGGACGACCTGGGCGATCGTGTGCCGAGGCTTGCCGATGACCTCGAGCGCGAACGCGACGTTCTCGAAGACGCTCTTGTTCGGCAGCAGCCGGAAGTCCTGGAAGACAGTGCCCATCTGTCGTCGCAGGGCAGGCACCTTCCACGCCGACAGCCGGTTCAGGTCCTTGCCGAGGACGTGCACCGAACCGCCCGTGGGCCGCTCCTCGCGGAGCATGAGCCGCAGGAGCGTCGACTTGCCCGAGCCGGAGGCGCCGACGAGGAAGACGAACTCACCCTTGTCGATCTCGAGGGTGACCTCGTCCACGGCCGGGCGCACCTGGCTCGGGTAGAGCTTCGTGACGTTGTCGAATCTGATCACAGGAGGAGGGCCGGAGTCGGGGACAGAAGGGGAAGCACTGAGCGCCGGCTCCGCCGAGTCTACGTCGGGACAGCAGGACACCCCTGCAAAGTCACCCGGCGGCGCGGCGCTGGGGGACCTGCAGGGGTGTCCTGGTCGAACTACCCGAGGGTGGGTGGATCTAGTGGCGACGCTTCGGACGGCTGGTCTGACCCGCGGCGACGAGGATGCCACCGACGGCGAGCAGGCCGACCGACAAGACCAGCGTGCTGCCGGCTCCGTCAGCACCGGTGTGCGCCAGCTTGACCGCCAGCACGCTGGTGGCCGGCGAAGGAGCGTCCGTCTTGTGCGTGCTGGTGGCCGACACGCTGCCCGAAGGCGACTGGCTCGTGTGGGTCGCGCTGACGGACGCCGACGGGGACGGCGACTTGGACGTGTGCGTCGGGCTGGCCGAAGGTGACGTCTGCGTCGGGGTCGGCGAAGGCGACTTGGACGTGTGCGTCGGGCTGGCCGACGGTGACGGCGACTTGGAGGTCTTCGTCGGCGACGGGGACGGGGACTGGCTCGGGCCGACCCCGCCGTTACCGTTCGAGTTCGCCGTCGTGCTCGCCTGAAGCACGGACAGCGAGTAGTAGACCGGGTCGCTCGCGCTGATCCCGACCTTGTCGAGAGCCACCGTGATCGACGTCGCGGTGCCGGTGAACACGTTGTCCGAGTCACCCGCGTTGCACTGGTGCTTCAGCCCGTACGCGCCGGAGCTGGTCACGCAGAGGGTGACCGAGTCGCTGCCGTCCGGCGGGTTGAGGGGGAAGGTCTTGACCTTCAGGCTGTTGCCCGCGGTCCGGTCAACCCACGTCTCACCGAACACGGTCTTGCCGTTGGGGCCGAGAAGCAGGGTGCAGGTCGCGGAGGACGAGACACCGCTCGGGACAGTGGAGCAGTCGCCGTCGTTCTGCGACGCTGCCTGGGCAGACGTGCCAGCGAGCCACGGCAGGACCGCCATCGCGGCGATCAGACCGCCCATGCCGCGCAGCACGTGCATCTTTGTTCGGGACTGCATCACCAACGACCTCCAGAAAGGACACTCTGGGGTCGGTCTCACCACTGACTCCCCGCGGCCGCTCGTGAGAGCGGTGACCGTCATCGGCCGCGGATCAAAGTCTCCCCTGACGGGCCCCTCGGCCCGTCACGTCTTCAGTCGTTATCTTCGCACGGACGAGGCCATCCGCCACGACCTGATCCGGCGCGCCGTCCGTCCGTCGATGAACATCGGCCGTTCGGCCGACGAACGGCTCTGTGACTGGGGCTCGCTTAGGCGTTTTGTCCGTTTCCGGTCTGCATGCGCCAACGGATCCCGGCCTCGATGAACTCGTCGATCTCGCCGTCCAGGACCGCTGACGTGTTGCCGGTCTCGTGCTCGGTTCGCAGGTCCTTGACCATCTGGTACGGGTGCAGCACGTACGACCGCATCTGGTTGCCCCACGAGCCACTCGAGTCACCTTTGAGCGCATCCATGGTGGCCTGCTCCTCCTGCCGACGGCGCTCGAGCAGCTTGGACTGCAGGACCGCCATCGCGCTCGCCTTGTTCTGCAGCTGAGACCGCTCGTTCTGGCAGCTGACCACGATCCCGGTGGGCAGGTGGGTGAGCCGGACGGCGGAGTCTGTCGTGTTGACCCCCTGGCCGCCCGGGCCCGACGAGCGGTAGACGTCCACCCGCAGCTCGTCCTCGGGGATCTCGATGTGGTCGGTCTGCTCGACCACCGGGAGCACCTCGACGCCGGCGAACGAGGTCTGCCGGCGGCCCTGGTTGTCGAACGGTGAGATCCGGACCAGCCGGTGCGTGCCCTGCTCCACCGAGAGCGTCCCGTACGCGTAGGGGACGCTGACCGCGAACGTCGCCGACTTGATCCCGGCCTCCTCCGCGTACGAGGTGTCGTACACCTCCGTCGGGTAGCCGTGCCGCTCGGCCCACCGCAGGTACATCCGCATGAGCATCTCGGCGAAGTCCGCGGCATCCACCCCGCCGGCCTCGGCCCTGATCGTCACGAGCGCCTCGCGGATGTCGTACGGGCCGGAAAGCAGGGTGCGTACCTCGAGCTCGGAGATGGACTTGCGCAGGCTCGTGAGCTCGGACTCGACCTCGGCCCTGGCGTCCTCGTCGTCCTCCGTGTCGGCCAGCTCGATGAGCACGGCCAGGTCGTCCAGGTGGCGCCGCAGCCCCTCGACCCTGGCGAGCTCGTTCTGCAGGTGCGACAGGCGGGAGTTGACCTTCTGGGCGCGCTCCTGGTCGTCCCAGAGGTCCGGCGCTGCGGCCTGCTCGTTCAGGTCGGCCAGATCCTTGCGCATCCGTGGCAGGTCGACCACAGTCTCGATGCTCGTCAGGGTGACGTCGAGCTCGCGGTGTTCCTCGGTCGGATCGATGGCAGCCACGAGGGACGAGCGTACGTGGTCATCGGGCCACGGCAGACTGGGCGCTCGACGTCACGGTGATCACGACTCCCTCGCTGCTCCCACTGACGAGTGCGGTCAGCGGCAGGACCGCCCGGCCGCTGATCGTGACCACCACGGCAGTCCCAGCGACCGCGACGCTGACGACCCGCAGGTCGGTCAGCCCGGTCGCGCTCGCCGCCTGGCGGACCTGACCCTCGACCGTGGCTGCCGCCCGGGCCGGCGACAAGGGCAAGGCCTCGCCCGCTCCGACCTGGTAGACCGCGGCGACATCGACGTCCTGTGCAGCTGACTGTGCAGCACCGTCAGCCACCGAGGCCAGCGCCCGGCGGGTGAGGAAGAGCTTGGACGCGTCCACGACCACACCGACGAAGACCATCGCCAGCATGGCGAAGCCGATCGTCAGGATGAGCACGCTGCCCTCGTCGTGACGCCCGCGCGGGACGCGCCGCTTCACGGGCGGGCCGACCGGAAGACGTCCACGGTCTGGACCTCCACGGCGCTCACCGCGACGGTGGCAGCGGGGCGTCCGAGGAGTGCCGGAACCCAGGGCAGCGGAACCTGGTCGTTGATCCGTACGGTCACTGTCGCGCCAGGGGTGAGGCAGGGGTCAGCGCTGCAAGTCACGGTGATCGCGAGCCCCTGCGCCGGCAGCCCCTGGTCGCGCAGGGCGAGCGCGACCGCGGCGTTCATCCGCTCCTGCGCCTGCCCGCCGCTGGGTGAGGTCACGAAGGCTCGGGCAGCCTCGCGAGCAGCCTCGGTCACCCCGTAGGCGGTCCGCTGGACCGCGAACACCGTCAGCAGCACGTACGTGAACGGCACGAGCAGGAGCATCGAGAAGAGAGCGAACTCCACCGTTGCCGAACCCTCGTCATCGCGCCTACCCGTCACGGCAGCTCCTCGACCAACGCGTGGCCTTGGACGACAAGGTCGCCACTCGGGCCCGCCATCCCCAGGATCGGCAGCGGTGCCCGGACCTGGACGACCACCGTCCGCACGCCGTCCACCGTCTCGAAGCCGGCTGTGACGTTGGCTGCGTAGGTCGACGGCAGCGACGAGGCGATCACCTCGCGGGTGCGAGCGGCCCCGTCAGCCGGTCCGAGGTCGGCGTCGGCGGCATACCTGGCGCCCTCGGCGGCCGCGGCCACGAGAGTGTTGCGTACGTACAGCGCGACTCCGACCTGCAGCACCGCCAGGAAAAGCGCAGCCAGCAGCGAGGAGACCAGGGCGAACTCCACCACGGCCGAGCCGGTGTCGCGTCCGCGCTCACGGCCCATGGACGGCCTGGACAGCGGACTGGAAGAAGCTGGTGAGGGCCGGCTGCGCAACGAGCCACAGGGCCGTCACCAAGCCGGCCGTCATGACGGTGATGAGTACCCAGCCGGGGACATCCCCGCGGTCACCTCCGTGGTTCAGCCGGCGCAGCAGCAGGGCAGTCAGTCGTCTCATGGGTCATGCTCCTATCGATCGGAAAATGGGCAGGGTGAACGGGTCTGAGCGTGGTCAGGCAGTGAGGGAGAGGCCGTAGAAGCCTGGGAAGAGGGCGAAAATTACCGTCACGGGGAGCATGACCCATGAGACGACTGACTGCCCTGCTGCTGCGCCGG
>JANYIP010000126.1 GCA_025361995.1 Streptomycetales bacterium
CCCCTGGAACGTCGGTCCGGCCTCGGTCACGCCGAGGTGCAGCGGGTAGTCGCAGGCCGCCGAGAGCTGGCGGTAGGCGTTGACCATCACCACCGGGTCGTGGTGCTTGACCGAGATCTTGATGTCACGGAAGCCGTGCTCCTCGAACAGCGAGCACTCCCAGAGCGCCGACTCGACCAGGGCCTCCGGCGTGGCCTTGCCGTACTTCGCCAGCAGGCGGGGGTCCAGCGAGCCGGCGTTGACCCCGATCCGGATCGGCACCCCCGCGTCCGCGGCCGCATTCGCGATCTCGCCGACCTTGTCGTCGAACGCCTTGATGTTGCCCGGGTTCACCCGCACCCCGGCGCAGCCGGCGTCGATGGCGGCGAAGACGTACTTGGGCTGGAAGTGGATGTCGGCGATCACCGGGATGTCGGACTTCTTCGCGATCTGGGCCAGCGCGTCAGCGTCGTCCTGGCTCGGGACGGCCACCCGCACGACCTGGCACCCTGAGGCGGTCAGCTCGGCGATCTGCTGCAGGGTCGCGTTGACGTCCGCGGTCAGCGTCGTCGCCATCGACTGCACCGAGATGGGGGCGTCGCCGCCGATCTCGACCGAGTGGTGCCGGTGTCGCAGGACGACCTTGCGCGTGGGCCGGCGTACGGCCAGCGGCTCCAGCGGGATCTCGGGCATCCCGAGGTTGACGGTCATCGCGTTGCTTCTCTCTAGAGCTGGACAGGCTTGAGGATGTCGGCTGCCAGGAGCAGGACCGTCATCGCGACAAAGGCGATGAAGACCACGTACACCAGTGGCAGCAGCTTGTTCATGTCCGGACGCGGCGGCTCCGGCTCGCCGCGGCGACGGAAGATCGCGGCCCGGATCCGCTCGTACGCCAGGACAGCGACGTGGCCGCCGTCCAGCGGCAGCAGCGGGAACATGTTGAAGACGCCGACGAACACGTTGAAGCCCGCGAGAAGCTCCAGGATCGTCGCGATCCGCCCGGACGGGCTGATGCCACCGGCCTGCGCGACGTCACCGCTGATCCGCGAGATCCCGACCACCCCGATCGCGCCGTTGCGGTCCCGGGTGCCGTTGCCGGCCAGCACCTTGCCGACGTCGTACATCTTGGCCGGCAGCCGGATGATCGCCGCGAACCCTGCGGTGATGGTCTGGCCGGTCATCGAGAAGGCGCTGCCGAGGGCCTTCACCGGGTTCTGCCGCACTTGGCTGTTTACCACGAGCGGGCTCACCCCGACCGCGCCGACAGTGACGTTCTTGTCGGGGTTCACCAGGTCGGGGCGGACGACCGACTTCGTGGTCACCGTCTTGGTGAGGGTCACGCCCTTGCGCTCGATCACCAGGGTCACCGGGCGACCCGGCTCGGCGCGGATGCCGTCGGTGACGTCGGACCAGACCTTCACCGGCTTGCCGTCGACGGACAGCACCCGGTCACCGGCCTCGAGACCGGCAGCCAGCGCCGGTGACGCCGGGTCGTTCTTGGTGCAGGGGGCGGTCACCACCGAGGGCACGCAGGCGACGATGGAGCCGAGGACCGGTTGCGTCGCGTCCTGGACCGGGTTGCCGAACGCGCCGAAGGCGAGCCAGAAGAGCAGGACGCCGATGACCATGTGCATGAACGACCCGGCCGACAGCGTGACCGCCCGCTGCCAGGCGGGCTTGCGGTAGAAGGCGCGTTCGGAGTCCTCCGGCGCGATCGCTTCGAGGTCGGTCATCCCGATGATCTTCACGTAGCCGCCGGCCGGGATCGCCTTGATGCCGTACTCGGTCTCGCCGCGCTTGAACGACCAGAGCTTGGGGCCGAAGCCGACGAAGAACTCGGTCACCTTGGCGCCGAAGTACTTCGCGGTCACCATGTGACCGGCCTCGTGGATCATCACCGACACCAGGATGCCGACGACGAACGCCACCACACCCAGCCAGCCCACCGCGGTCATATCGCGCTCATCTCCTCGATCAGCTCGCCGGCTCTGGTCCGGGCCCATGTGTCGGCGACCAGGACATCCTCGAGCGTCGCCTCGGACTCGGGCGCAGGACGCGTCCGGTGCTCCCCTAGAACCTCGGCCACCGTGTCGACGATCCTGAGGAACGGAAGCCGGCGGGCGAGGAACGCGGCCACGCACACCTCGTTGGAGCCGTTGTAGACCGCTGGCGCCGTCCCCCCTCGGTTCCCGGCCTCACGAGCGAGCCGGACGGCTGGGAAGGCCGCCTCGTCAAGCGGGGCGAAATCCCACGTCGTGGCGGTCGTCCAGTCGCAGCCCGGCGCAGCCTGCGGCACCCGGTCCGGCCAGCCGAGCGCGAGCGAGATGGGCAGCCGCATGTCGGGCGGCGAGGCCTGGAGCAGGCTGGACCCGTCGGTGAACTCGACCAGCGAGTGCACCACCGACTGCGGGTGCACGACGACGGCTATCCGGTCGAACGGCAGGTCGAAGAGCAGGTGCGCCTCGATCAGCTCGAGGCCCTTGTTCACCAGCGTCGCGCTGTTGATCGTCACCAGCGGACCCATGGCCCAGGTCGGGTGGGCAAGCGCCTGCTCGGGGGTCACCTGCGCGAGCTCAGCCCTGGTACGTCCCCGGAAGGGCCCACCCGATGCCGTCAGCACCAGCCGGCGTACCTCGTCCGGGTGGCCGCCGCGCAGGCACTGCGCGAGCGCGGAGTGCTCCGAGTCGACCGGCACGATCTGGCCCGGCTTGGCCCGAGCCTTGACCAGCGGCCCGCCGATGATCAGCGACTCCTTGTTGGCCAGCGCCAGGGTGCGGCCGGCGTCGAGGGCGGCCAGCGTCGGCGGGAGGCCGACAGCGCCTGGCAGCGCGTTGAGGACCACGTCGCACGGCCAGCTGGCGAGCTCGGCAGCCGACTCGGTCCCGACGAAGATCTTGGGCAGGACGACCGAGCCCTGCTCCCAGCCGTGGGCGGTGGCAGCCGCGTACAGAGCGTTCTGCAGGTCACGGGCCGCAGTCGCACGACCGATGCCGACCGCCTCGACCCTGAGCTCGAGCGCCTGCTCGGCCAGCAGCGCCACCGACTCGGGCGTGCTGCCCGCGGCGGCGAGTCCGACCACGGTGAAGCGTCCCTGGCTGCGCCGGACCACGTCGAGAGCCTGCGTCCCGACGGACCCGGTCGACCCGAGGATCACGACCGAGCGTGCCGACGCGGCGATGCGGGGGTCGCGAGGGTCTCGCGCAGAGCTCACCCCTCCATTGTCACGTACGCATGGTCGGCTCGCTGCGCAGCAGGCTGCTGACAGGTGTGCGCCGCGTCACCTGTGCCCTCGCCACCGGCGCCCTCGCGCAGGCCGAACCGAGCGTAGAACCGGGCCAACGGAGCGGGCGCCCACCAGTTCACCCGGCCGAGCAGTCGCATCGTCGCCGGGACGAGCAGCGCCCGCACGATCGTGGCATCCACCAGGATCGCGACGGCAACCCCGACCCCGATCATCTTGATGAAGGTGACGCCGGACGTTGCGAAGGCGCCGATCACCACGATCAGCAGGGCGGCCGCGCTCGTGATGATCCGCCCGGTCCGTTCGAGGCCGAGGGCGACGGCTCGGGTGTTGTCGTGGGTCCGGTCCCACTCCTCGCGGACCCGCGAGAGCAGGAACACCTCGTAGTCCATCGCCAGGCCGAAGGCGATGGCGAACATCAGCACGGGCTGGGTGGCCTCGACCGAGCCGACCGACGTGAAGCCCAGCAGTCCCGACAGGTGGCCGTCCTGGAAGACCCAGACCACGGCGCCGAACGAGGCCGACAGGCTCAGCATGTTCATGAGGACAGCCTTGAACGGCAGCACCACCGAGCCGAAGGCGAGGAACAGCAGCACCAGCATCCCGCCGACGATCCACAGGGTCGCCCACGGCAACGTCCGGCCGATCGCTGAGAGCGTGTCGGCGTTGGTGGCGCTGAAGCCGCCCACCAGGACCTGCGCACCGGTCGGGTCCGGGACCGCGCGGACCGCCGCCACCAGGGCGCGACCGTCGGTGGACGCAGGGTCTGGCGTGTATGTCATCTCGATCCGGGCGTGGTCGCCCACGGCGCCGGTAACCTCGGCCCCGGTCACGCCTGGCACCTTCTCCAACCGGGCCGTGTACGCCGCCAGGTCGGCCGACGCCGCAGCGGCGGGGCGGTGCAGGGTGACGATCGCGGTGATGGGGCTGGTGCTCGACTGCGGGAAGGTGGAGCTGAGCACCTCGCCGGCGACCCTGGCCTCGGCGCCGACCGGCAGCGCCCGGTGGTCGGGGCTGCCCCACCGCACACCGAAGAACGGCAGCCCCATCGCGAGGAGCACCACGGTGATCCCGACGACGTACGCGACCGGCCGCCGCATCACCGAGGTGGCGATGCGGTACCAGACCCCGTGCTGAGGCACTGCCTCGGGTGAAGACGAGGCGCCGGTCGGCCCGTGCAGCACGGGCCGGCTGCGACGGCCGAACCTGGGGACCCTGACTCGCAGTGCGTTGACCCGCGGGCCCAGCACGGAGAGCAGCGCCGGCAGAACCGTCAGCGCCGCTGTCATGGCGACAAGGACTGCAGCCACCCCGCCGTACCCCATCGACCGCAGGAACGGCAGGTCGAAGAGCAGCAGCGCCGACAGTGCGAGGGCGACCGTCAGCCCGGAGAACAAGACGGTACGACCGGCCGTCCGCATCGTCGCCACCACGGCCGCCTGCACCTCGTCGCGTCCACCGCCACGCAGCGCCAGCTCCTCGCGGAACCGGCTGACGATGAAGAGGCCGTAGTCGATCGCGAGCCCCAGCCCCAGCATCGTGACGATGTTGATCGCGAACACCGACACGTCGGTGAAGATCGAGATCACCCGCAGCGCGGTGAACGCGCCGAGGATGGCGAGGCCGCCGATAGCGAGCGGAAGGCTGGCAGCCGCGAGCCCACCGAAGACGAGCACCAGCAGCAGGATCAAGATGGGCGTCGAGATGCCCTCGGCCTTGCCGATGTCGGCCGTCACCTGCTTGTTGATCGCCTCGTTGATCGCGACGGCACCGCCGCGGAGGGTGTGCAGGCCGGGCGCCGCCAGCTGGCTCTTGATCGCGTCGTACGCGTCCTGTCGCTGGCTGTCGTTGTGCCCGGTCAGCCGGATCGCCACGTACGTCGAGTGCCGGTCGGCGCTGACCATCCCGGGAGCTTGATCAGCGGTGAAGACAGCTGCGACGTCCGCCTTCGGAAGCGCGGTGAGCGTCGACGTCACCGCGCTCCGGAAGGCGGGGTCGTCGACCGTGAGCGTCGGGCTGGAGTAGATGACCACGACGTCGACCGCGTCCCGGCCGAAGGTCTGGTCGGCCACCGTCGCAGCCCGCGTGCTCTCGGCGCCCGGGTCGTTGAACCCGCCGCCGACGAGCCGGGAGAAGACGCTCGTTCCCCAGCCGATGGCGACCAGGACGAAGACGCCCGCGACCGCGAGGACCCAGCGGCGCCGGGTGTAGGTCAGGTGGCCCAGTCGTTCGAGCATGTCGCGCTCCTCATGAGTGCCGTGCGTGCCGTGTCCCGCTACTGTGACGTCTTCCCGTTGTCCCCGATCACTGTCGTGAACGGTGTTTACATCCTGAACACCGCAAACTATGCTTACGGCATTCACTGATGTCAAGCACTTGACGTCAGCAATTCGTGGGGAGTCCGCAGCTCATGACCGTCACCGCCTCGCCGGAGGCCGGCACCCGCCGGGAACGCCAGCGGGCTGCCACGGTGCAGGAGATCAAGGATGTGGCCCGCCGGCTGCTGGTCGACCACGGCACCGCGTCGCTCTCGCTGCGCGCGATCGCGCGCGAGATGGGCGTGACCGCACCCGCGCTCTACCGGTACTTCGACAGCCACGAAGCCTTAGTCGAGGCTCTCGCCGCCGACTTCTACAACGAGCTCTCCGACGCGATGGAGGCGGCAACGGCCGCCGTGCACGACGACGACCCCGACGGTCCGGACAAGAACGTCGGGCTCCGGCTCATGGCGGCCTCGACCACCTTCCGTACCTGGTCGGTCGGACATCCTGCCGAGTTCGCGCTCATCTTCGGGACGCCGATCCCGGGCGTCGACCTCTACGACGAGAACAGCCCGGCCTGCGTCGCCGGACAGCGCTTCGGCCTGGTGTTCGCGCTGCTGTTCCTGGAGCTGTGGGCGGTGCGCCCGTTCTCGGTCCCCGGGCTCGACGAGCTCGATCCTGGTCTGCTGCCGCAGCTCGAGGAGTACCGCGCCCGGCTCGGCGTCGACCTGCCCCTCCCCGTGGTCTACGTCTTCCTGTCCTGCTGGGCACGGATCTACGGCCTCGTCACGATGGAGGTGTTCGGCCACCTCACCTTCGCACTGCGTGACGCCGAGGCCATCTTCATGACCGAGCTGCACCAGATCGGCCGCCTCATGGGCCTCGCCGACATCCTGGACGAGCTCTAGCACCTCGGCGCCAGCAACGGTCACGGCATGCCATACCCGGCAGCAACCTCGAGCGCTGCCCGCTGCCCTTCCACTGCGGCACCGTTGATGTAGCCCTGGAAGTCCTGCGAGCAGTACTCGCCGGCGAAGTGCACCGCGCCCATCGGTACGCCCTCGTAGGTGCAGTACTTCTGGATGTACCCGGGCGACCAGTACGAGTAGGCGCCCCGCTGAAACGGGCTGGTGTGCCACGCAGCCAGGGTGGCCTTCCCGGTGTAGCGGGCCGTCATGCCAGGGAACACCGGCTCCACCTGCCCGAGGAACGTCTTGGCCGTCGAGCGGACGTAGGCAGCCGCGGCAGCACTGGACGACGCCGTCGAGCTCCACGGGGTAGGCGGGTTGACCGCGCGCGCTGCATCACCGGCAAAGTAGTTGATCACGACACCTGACGTACCGGGCTCACCCGACGTCGCGTCCCAGAACTGTCCGTACCCCCGGTCACTGAACGACGATCCGTCGCCGTTGCCCCACGGGCCGGGGTGGGTGTAGAAGCGGTCCGTCGTCTGGATGTGCAGCTTGTTGACTGCACCCATCGGCATCGCCGCGATCTGGCTCGTCTTGAGCGCGTCGAACCCGGCGCTGGCAAAGGCACCGTGGGCCTGCAGGTAGGTCATCACGCCGATCGGAAGCGCGAGGATCACCTGGTCGGCGACCACTGTGGCCGGCGCGGCACCCGCGACGTCGAACGACAGCGTCAGCCCGTGGGAGCCACGCTGCACCCTGGTGAGCGAGTAGCCGAGCGCGACGTTGGATGTCCCCACGTACGCCGCCTGGGCCAGGGAGATCTGCTGATTGCCACCCACCAGCTTGTACCGCTCGTCGGACTCGCCCCACACCCACCAGTCCTGCGGGGCTGGCGAAGGGTCGATGGCGAACCCGAGCAGGCAGAGCAGGTCGAGGCAGGTCTGCTGGCGCGTCTCGGCCCCGTACTCCAGGACGTACGCCTCGTCGATGAACTTGCCGAGCCGGGACCCGTGCCCACCCGGGACGTAACGCTCGATCCAGTCGTAGAGCGAGAGGTTCGACAGCGCGACAGCCTCCGGGCTCCAAGGCGCCGTGTACGGCCACGGCCAGGCGGGCAGAACGTCGTTCATCTGGTGGCTGAGCGCAGCGTCGAGGCCGGACGACTGCCAGTCCTGCACCATCTGGGCCCATGGGTAGTACGAGCCGGCGAAGTGCAGGATCGGTTTCGCGCCAGGGGTGATGACGGTGGTCAGGTCGATCTCAGTGATCCCGAACCGGGCGCACAACCCGTGGATCATCGTGTGACCGGTGTCGATCAGCTCGCCGCCGTACTCCGACCACTGACCCGACGGCCAGAACGACTTCTCGGTGTATGTGCGGCCGCCGATGCGGTTGTTGGCCTCGTAGACTGTGATGTTGCGGAACCCCTTGTCCTTCAACGTCATCGCCGCCGTCATGCCGCTGATGCCGGCGCCCACGACAGCGATCCGCGGCTGCGAGCTCGGGCCGCTGCCGGCACGTGCGGGCGCGGAGCGGATCAACCCGGTCCCCGCTGCCGCCGCGCCCGCCCCGGCCAGGACGCCGAGCCTGAGCACGTCACGGCGGGACAGGCCTCGGTCAGAGACCGCGTACGCGAGGACGCGACCCTCCGCCTCAGCGATGTCCACCCCGTGCGCGCGTGCGGTCCCGCTGAGCCGTGCCAAGCGCTGCAGCTGCCTCATCTGATCGGTTCTGGACACCATGCCTCCAAGGTCGGGTGGTCGTTCGCGGACGAGCTGTTCGTTGACAGACCTCGGTTGAGAGACCGGTAGGCGTCGAGCACTTCGACCAGCCGCTCGTGAGGCACGGCGTGAGCCACGACCCCGTCGCGACCCGTCATGGTCTGAGCAGCCACCAGCGCGTTGACGATGGCTTCCTCAGTGGCCTCGATGGCGGCGTCGAACAGCGCATCGAGGGGACCCGCGGTCACCGCGGCGAACGCCTCGTCCAGCGGTGCAGCCGCAAGGTAGTCGGCGGGCAGCGGACGATTGCCGGTGGCGAAGCACAGCACCAGGTCGCCGCTGAAGTGCTCACCTGTACCCCCCACGCGCCCGATGCCGAGCGCCGCCCGCTGCGCCAACCGGTCGCACTGGTGCGGCAGGAGGGGAGCGTCCGTGGCCACCACCACGATGATCGAACCACCGCCCCTGGGCGGTACGCCCGGCGCTTCCGGCAGATCGGGCAGCGCGACCTCGGCAGCGCCGATCTCTGCGCCGACCGGAGCACCGTTGACGGTCAGCCGTTCGCGGCGTCCGTGGTTGGCCTGCACGAGAACTCCGACGGTGTGGCGGCCGCTCTCGGCCGCCGTGACCCGGGACGACGTACCGATGCCGCCTTTGAACCCGTGACAAGTCATCCCGGTGCCACCGCCGACATTCCCCTCCGCAACCGAGCCTGACCTCGCGGTTGCCAGCGCATCAAAGACGTGGCCAGGTCGGACATGGAGCCCGTTGATGTCGTTAAGCACGCCGTCCCAGGTCTCCCCGACGACTGGCAGGCTCCAGAACAGACGACCCGGAGGGCTCGAGCCGATCTCATCGGCGACCAGGGCATCGCGCACCACTCCGACCGAGTGAGTGTTGGTGAGGCCGACCGCCGACGTGAGCAGGCCAGACTCCCGGACCCACGCGAGGCCGGTGAGCTCGCCGTTCCCGTTCAGCTGGTGAGAGCCGGCGAAGGTGGGGGCCTGCCAGGGGTGCTGCGGGCGCGGCTGGATCACCGTGACACCGGTGCGGACGGGTCCGACGCCTGGGTCGAGCGAGCCCTCGCCGCGCACGAGCGTGCAGTGTCCGACCCGTACGCCGGGCACGTCGGTGATGGCATTGTGCGGACCCGTATCACCCGTCCCGATGACGATGCCGAGGTCACGCGCTCGCACGGGACTCCTCCGCTCCCGCGAGTCGACGTCGCGCTGCCCCGAGCGCCGCAGGGTTCCAGCCGACTCGGGGGACGGAGTCCAGGAGGAGCCGGGTGTAGTCGTGCTGCGGATCACGCAGCACGACTTCGG
>JANYIP010000253.1 GCA_025361995.1 Streptomycetales bacterium
TCGCTGCCGTCTCGGCTCCGCCGCGAAGGACACGCAGTGCGCGGGCTCGGCTCGGGTGGCGCAGCAGCCACTCGGTGGCCCGGTCGGCGGGCAGCGGGCGGCTGGCGTACCAGCCCTGCGCGCTGTCGCACCCGAGGTCGGCGAGGACGTCCCAGATCTCCTCGGTCTCGACCCCCTCGGCCACGGCCTCGATCCCGAGCGCGTGGGCCAGGTCGACGATCGAGCGGACGATCTTGGTGTCGTCCGGCGAGGTCAGCAGCCGCTTCACGAACGACCGGTCGATCTTGATCTCGCTCACTGGGAGCCGCTGAAGGAGCACGAGGGAGGAGTAGCCGGTGCCGAAGTCGTCAAGGCTCAGCTGGACACCGAGCCGCTCCAGCGCGCCGAGGGTGTCGGCGACGCGGGCGGGCTCGGACATCAGGACACGCTCGGTGAGCTCTAGGCGAAGCGCGCTGGCCGAAAGGCCGTGCCGGGCCAGCCCACGGCCGACGGTCTCGGCGAGCATCGTCCCGTGCAGGTCCCGGGCCGAGACGTTGACGGCGACCGGGATCTCGAGCCCCACCGCCCACCACCGGGCCGCCTGCTCCAGGGCCGCGTCCACGACGTACGCGGTGAGCCTGTGCATGAGCCCGGATCGCTCGGCGAGCGGGATGAACTCGTCCGGGAAGATCAGACCGCGGTGCGGGTGCCGCCAGCGGACCAGCGCCTCGACGCCGACCACTGCGCCAGAGCTGAGCGCGACCTTGGGCTGGTAGTGCAGCTCGAGCTGGCCGCCGTCGATCCCCTGGCGCAGCGAGCCGAGCAGACCCAGCCGGGTGGTGGAGTTCTGATCCTTGCCGGCGGAGTAGACCTCGATGCCGGATCGCTCGTCCTTGGCCAGGTACATCGCGACGTCCGCCGAGCGCTGGAGCTGTGAGACGTCCTGGCCGTGGTCGGGGTAGAGCGCGATGCCGATGCTCGCCTCGAGCTCCAGCAGGACACCCTCGAAGTGGTACGGCTCGGCCAGCGCCGCCTGGATCCGGTGCGCCACGTCGGTCGCAGCCGCAGCGTCGGCGATGGACGGCAGGAGTACGGCGAACTCGTCGCCGCCGAGCCGGGCCACGACATCCGTCGGCCGCAGCGCACCCCGGATCCGGGTGGCGACGTGGCCGAGCAACCGGTCGCCCATCTGGTGCCCGAGGGTGTCGTTGACCTCTTTGAACCGGTCGAGGTCCAGCAGGAAGAGGCCGACGCGGCGACCCTCGTTGGTGTCGGCGTCCGCGTTCGCGAGAACCCTGTCCAGGGTCTCCAGCAGGAACTTGCGGTTCGGCAGCCCGGTGAGGACGTCGTGGTTGGCCTGGTGCTCCTTCTCCAGCGAGATGGCCGACGTGCGGTAGATCGCGAACAACGGGGGCAGCAGGAGCGGGAGCCACCACATGCTGGTCTGGACGGCGAGGGCGACCAGCGGGGAGATGACGATGACCGAGAAGTTCGACATCAGCAGGTAGCCGAAGTCCTCGAAGAACAGAGCACGGAAACGCTCCCCCGCGTACGCGGCGAGCACCCCCGACACGATGCAGTTGTTGGCCAGGAAGTAGACGACCCACGACAGCGCCATCACCCACAGGTCGGGTGCGGTGATGCTGTGCAGGTGGCCGGCGCTGGCCCGGTACCCGCAGGCGTACATGGCGCCCCAGGCGAGCAGGAACGAGATGGAGTACTGGGCCGGGTTGACCAGGGTGCGCCACCAGTCCTTGCGGGCGGCGAGGTCCGAGACGACCGAAGCCACCGCCTGCGCGAGCAGGGCTGGCCAGGGGCCCCACACGAAGAGGATGGCGAAGGTGAAGGCGATCGAGGGGGTGATGCCCTCGCCGTAGGACCGTGAGGTGACGACCGGGCGCAGCTCGCCGAAGATCACCAGGGCGACGAGTGCCACGAGCGCGCCGGGTTTGGCGATCGGGCCGCTGTCGGACAGCCGGCCGAGCGCCCACAGCATCGCTGCGGCACCGGTGAGCAGAAAGGGCCAGAGCAGGAGTGCGAAGTGCGATCGACTGAACGGGCCAGGGGTAGTCGGGCCAGCCGAAGTCGAATCCTCGACCTCTGCCACCGGCCACCCCCTCAGATGGTCACTCTGAGTCACCACATGCCTCCGAGTTGTCACCAAGGTAGCGCGAAGCCACTAGCGTGCGCGAGCCCCTGCCGTGAGGAGTCGGCGGCTCACCCGTTCGGCGCAGCATCCCCCGAGCCAGCCGCCGGGCCGCCAACCAGTGCGGCGGCCTGCGGCCCCGACTCCAGGAGCACTCCGAACCCGGCGTCGTCCAGGACGGGGACACCGAGGCTGCGGGCCTTGTCGAACTTGCTCCCCGGGTTCTCGCCAGCGACCACGAACGAGGTCTTCTTGGAGACCGATCCACTGACCTTCCCCCCCAGGATCTGCACGGCTTCGGTCGCAGCGTCGCGGCTCCAGCCGGTCAGGCTCCCGGTGATGACCACGGTCACGCCGTCGAGCGGACGGGGACCCTCGTCGCTGGCGTCCTCCGCGATGCGCACCCCGGACTCGCGCCAACGCTGCACCACCGACTGGTGCCACGGGACGTCCCACCACTCGAGCAGCGAGTCGGCGATGACCGGGCCGACACCCTCGACAGCGGCGAGCTGCTCCGGCGTCGCTGAGAAGATCGCGTCGAGGTCGCGGAGCTCCCGCGCCAGCGCCTGCGCCGCCGTCGGGCCGACGTGCCGGATCGACAGCCCGACGATGACCCGCCACAGCGGACGGGCCTTGGCCAGCTCGAGGTTGTCGACCAGCTTGGCGGCATTGGCGCCGAGGCTGCCGTCCTTGCGGGTGAAGAACGGGCAGGTGGCAAGCTGCTCGGCGGTGAGGGCGAAGACGTCGCCCTCGTCGGCGATGAGCCCGCTGGCGAGCAGGGCGACGGCCGCCTCGTACCCGAGCACCTCGATGTCGAACGCGCCGCGGCCGGCGAGGTGGAACACCCGCTCACGCAGCTGGGCCGGGCAGTTGCGCGAGTTGGGGCACCGGATGTCGATGTCCCCGTCTTTCTCCGGCCGCAGCTCGGTCCCGCACTCGGGGCAGTGGGTGGGCATCACGAAGGCCCGCTCGGTGCCGTCGCGCAGCTCGGCCACCGGTCCCACGATCTCGGGGATCACGTCGCCGGCCTTGCGCAGCACGACGGTGTCGCCGATGCGTACGTCCTTGCGGGCGACCTCCTGGGCGTTGTGCAACGTCGCCATCTCGACGGTCGACCCGGACACCAGCACCGGCGCCATCACACCGAACGGGGTCGCCCGCCCGGTGCGGCCGATGTTCACCGCGATGTCCAGGAGCTTGGTGGTGACCTCCTCGGGGGGGTACTTGAAGGCGATCGCCCACCGGGGCGCGCGCGAAGTCGAGCCGAGCCGCCGCTGGGTGGCCACGTCGTCCACCTTGACGACCACGCCGTCGATCTCGTGGTCGAGGTCGTGCCGGTGCTCGCCGTAGTGGGCGATGAAGCCGCGCACGCCGTCCAGGTCGTCGAAGACCTTGTACTGCGGGCTGACCGGGAGCCCCCAGGACGTCAGCGCGACGTACGCCTGCGACTGGCTGGCCGGCTCGAACCCCTCGCGCTTGCCGAGGCCGTGCACGACCAGCTTGAGCGGGCGGGAGGCGGTCACCCGCGGGTCCTTCTGCCGCAGCGACCCAGCCGCGGTGTTGCGCGGGTTGGCGAACGGCGGCTTCCCGGCCGCGACGAGGGTGGCGTTGAGCTCGGCGAACCCGGCCACCGGGAAGTACACCTCCCCGCGCACTTCGAGCAGCGCCGGCACTGGGTGGTCGGGATCGGTGCCGACCAGCCGGTCCGGCACGTTGTCCAGCGTCCGTACGTTCGGCGTGACGTCCTCGCCGGTGCGCCCGTCGCCGCGGGTCGCCGCCCTGGTCAGCCGGCCCGCGGTATAGACGAGGTCGATCGCGAGCCCGTCGTGCTTGACCTCGCAGAGCCAGCGGACGCCTCCCCCGGCATCGCGCAGCACCCGCTCCGCCCAGGCCTCGAGCTCGGTGGCGTCGAAGACGTTGTCCAGGCTGAGCAGCCGTTCGAGGTGCTCGACGGCGGTGAACTGCGTGGAGTACGTCCCCCCCACCCGCTGGGTCGGGGAGTCCGGCGTGCGCAGGGACGGGTACGACTCCTCCAGCGTCTCGAGCTCGCGGAGCAGCCCGTCGTACTCGCCGTCGCTGGTCGTCGGCGCGTCGAGGACGTAGTAGCGGTACTGGTGCTCATCGATGATCTTGCCCAGCTCGACGGCTCGCTCGCGGTCGGCGGCGGACGGCTCAGCCATGGGTGGGTGCTCAGCCACGGACGAAACCCTCGGGTTCATCGGCGAGCTTTCGGGCCATCTCGCGGCTGGCCGCCAGCACCGCCCTTGCCTGCAGCGGCGTCGCACCGGCCAGCCCGCACCTCGGTGTCACGACGATGCGGGCCAGCTGCTCGACGGGCAGCCCGAGGCGCTGCCACAACCGGCGCAAGATCTCTGACGCCCCCGCCACGACCTGGTCTGAGCCAGCACCTGCCCCTCGTGCCCCCGAGCCTGCCGTGGGAACCAGGCCGAGCATGAGCGCCAGGCCTGCCTCGACGGCCTCACCGACCCCGTCGTCATCCGCCGGGGTCAGCAAGGTCGCGTCGACCGAGGCGAAGCCGAGCCCGGGACTGCCGTCGTCACGGATGTCGTGCAGCTCCCGGAGCAGGCGCAGCGGCGGGGACCCCGCGCAGCAGTGCACACCGGTACGTGCAGTCTCCACCTGCGCCGCCACCGACGCCGTGGCGGACGCCAACGACGCCACCACGACCTGCTGATCGATCGCCGCGAGCCTGGTCAGGCCGCTGGGCGTGGGCACGCTGCCGTCGAGCACGTAGGGCAGGCCCGGTTCGTCGAGCTGGACGAAGAGGCTGATGCCTGGCAGCCGCTTCACCACCTCGGCGGCGTGGCCCGCGAGCGCGTCGGAGTACGCCTGGTGCAGGTCGCGCCGGGCGCCCGGGTCGCCCAGGATCTTGCGTCCGCTGCGGAGCTCGATCGCGGCGGCGAGGGTCCACGGACCGCACATCTGCACCTTGAACGGACCGGTCCACCCCTCGAGGAGCTCCTCCGCCGCGTCGAGGTCCTCCCCCAGGTAGGCGACGGAGCGCCGGGTCTCGTGGCCCGGACGGTCGGTCAGTGCCCACCCGGTCGGGCCCCAGGCCGCCGGGAAGTCCGGGAGCAGGGCGAGCGCCCGCCCGACCATCTCGCCGCCGGGGCCGCGCGCAGGCTGCTCGGGCAAGTGCGGGAACGCAGCGACCTCGTCGATGACGAGCTGCACGGCCTCGCGGATCGCCGTCCCGGGCAATGACCCCACGCCGGTCGAGGAGCCGTCCGGCCAGCGCCTGCTATCGGGTCCTGAGGCGGGTCCTGAGGCGGGTCCTGAGAGGTCTGGTTCTGACACGTCGAGCAGCCTAGTGAGGGCTACCGACAGCCGCTGATGGTCGCGGACCCGACGACCCGCGTGCCGTCGTAGAGGACAACTGCCTGGCCGGGCGCGATGCCGTACGCCGGAGCCGCGAGCGCAACCACGAGCTCGCCGCCGTCATCCCCCTCGCCCTCGCCGGCGACCACGAGCTCGGCCACCGCGGGCAGCTCCTCGCCGTGCGCCCGCAGCTGGGCGCCGCAGCTGAACGCGCCGACCGGCGCCGGCCCGCACCAGCGCGGCCGGATCCCCAGGACGGAGTGCACAGCGAGCTCGGACTGCGCGCCGACCGTCACCGTCCGGCTGACCGGGGAGATGTCGAGGACGTAGCGCGGCCGGCCGTCGGCGGCCGGGCGGTCGATGCGCAGGCCGCGACGCTGGCCCACCGTGAACGCGAACGCGCCCTCGTGCGCCCCGACGACGACCCCGTCCGTGTCGACGATGTCACCGGGTGCGTCGCCGATCGCGGTGCGCAGGAAGCCGGCCGTGTCGCCGTCGGCGATGAAGCAGATGTCGTGGCTGTCCGGCTTCTCCGCGACGGCCAGCCCGCGGGCCGCGGCCTCGTCCCGTACCTGCGCCTTGGTCGTGTCACCGAGCGGGAACATCGCCCCGGCGAGCTGGTCGGCGGTCAGCACCCCGAGCACGTACGACTGGTCCTTGCCCGGGTCCACGGCTCGGTGGAGCTCACGGCCAGTGCCGGTGTCGACCTCGCCGTCGACCAGGCGCGCGTAGTGCCCGGTGCAGACAGCGTCGAAGCCGAGCGCCCTGGCCCGGTCGAGGACGGCAGCGAACTTGATCCGCTCGTTGCAGCGCAGGCACGGGTTCGGCGTACGTCCTGCGGCGTACTCGGCGACGAAGTCCTCGACCACGTCAGCCGCGAACCGCTCGGCCAGGTCCCACACGTAGAAGGGGATCCCCAGCACGTCGGCGGCCCGCCGGGCGTCGCGGGCGTCCTCGAGGGTGCAGCAGCCGCGGGCACCGGAGCGGAAGGACTTGGGGTTCAGCGACAGCGCCAGGTGGACGGCGGTGACGTCGTGCCCGGCGTCGACCGCGCGGGCCGCGGCCACCGCCGAGTCCACACCGCCGGAGACGGCGGCAAGAACGCGCACCGGGTCAGGCCCTCTTGGCTGCGGCCAGCCTGGCACCCCGGGCCCGCTCGACCACCGGACCGATCGCGCCGGCGACCGCAGCGACATCGGCCGCAGTCGAGGTGTGCCCGACCGAGAAGCGCAGGCTGCCGCGGGCGGCGTCGGGCTCGGCGCCCATCGCGAGCAGCACGTGCGAGGGCTGGGCCACCCCCGAGCTGCAGGCCGACCCGGTCGAGCACTCGATGCCGCGTGCGTCGAGCAGCAGGAGCAGCGAGTCGCCCTCGCAGCCGGGGAACGAGAAGTGCGAGTTGCCAGGGAGTCGGCCTGCCGGGTCAGGATCGCCGTTGAGCTGGGCGTCCGGGACCGCTTCCTGGACCGCGGCCACCAGCGCGTCACGCAGGCTCGACATCTGCTGGGCGCGCTCGCTGCGGTCGCGGACCACCGCGCGAGCCGCTGCCGCGAAGCCGGCGAGGGCGGGGGTGTCCAGGGTGCCCGAACGCACATCGCTCTCCTGACCACCGCCGTGCAGCAGCGGAGTGAGCTCGGTGCCCCGGCGCAGGACCAGCGTGCCGATACCGAGCGGGCCTCCGATCTTGTGCCCGGTGACGGTCATCGCGTCGAGCCCGCTGGCGGCGAAGTCGACGGGGAGCTGGCCGGCCGCCTGGACGGCGTCAGAGTGCACCGGCACGCCGTACCCGCGTCCTGCCGTCGCGATCTCGCGGATCGGCTGGATCGTGCCGACCTCGTTGTTGGCCCACATCACGGTGATGAACGCGACCGAGTCGGGGTCCTGGGCCAGCAGCGCCTCGACGTCGGCCGGGTCGACCCGGCCGAACCGGTCGACGGGCAACCAGTCGACGACAGCACCCTCGTGCTCCACCAGCCAGCGCAGCGGGTCGAGGACCGCGTGGTGCTCGACCGGGCTGGCGATGATCCTCCGGCGGCGCACGGCCAGGCCGCCACGCTCAGCGTTGCGGGCCCAGTACAGCCCCTTGACCGCCAGGTTGTCGGCCTCGGTGCCGCCGCCGGTGAAGACGATCTCGCTCGGACGCGCACCGAACGACTCCGCGACGAGCTCGCGGGACTCCTCCACCACCCTGCGAGCCCGACGCCCGGCGGCGTGCAACGACGACGGGTTGCCCACCAGGCCCAGCTCCGCGGTGATCGCAGCCAGCGCCTCGGGCAGCAACGGCGTCGTGGCAGCGTGGTCGAGGTATGCCATCAGGTCGTCAATCCTAGGACCCCTCGCGTTGATCATGGAGTTGTTGGCCAAGTTGATCAAGGATGGAGGGCAACTACTCCATGATCAACGCAAGTTCAAGTGATCAACGAAGGCTCAAGTGATCACGAAGGCTCAGGCTTTGTGCGCCTTGATGGCGGCGATGGCCTGTGGCAGGACGGTGTGCAGGTCGCCGACCACGCCGAAGTCAGCGATCTCGAAGAGCGGCGCCTCGGGGTCCTTGTTGACCACGACGATCGTCTTCGAGGTCTGCATCCCGGCACGGTGCTGGATGGCACCGGAGATGCCGTTCGCGATGTACAGCTGCGGCGACACCGTCTTGCCGGTCTGCCCCACCTGGAACTGGTGCGGGTACCAGCCGGCGTCGGTCGCCGCGCGCGAGGCACCGACAGCGGCGCCGAGCACGTCGGCCAGCTCCTCGACCGGGCTGAAGCCTTCGGGCCCACCGACGCCGCGGCCACCGGACACCACGATCGATGCCTCGGAGAGCTCAGGACGGCCGGTGCGGGCAGCGACGGTACGGCCGGTCACCTGGGCCAGCTTGGCCGCGTCGGAGAAGGTGACCGCCACGTCGACCCGCTCAGCGGCAGCCGGCGCAGCAGCAGCCACCGGCGGCGTGGCGTTGGGGCGTACCGCGATCACCGGTACGCCGTGGGTCACCGAAGCCTGCACCAGCGTGGACCCGCCGAACACGGACTGGGTCGCGACGAACCCGGACCCGCTGACGCCGCTGGCGTCGGTGATGACCCCGGAGCCCAGCTTGATCGCCAGCCGGCCGGCCACCTCCTTGCCCTCCGCGGTGCTGGCGAGCAGGACGGCTGCCGGCGCCCGGTCGGCCACGACCTGGGCGAGGGCCTCGGCGGCGGGCGCCACGACATGGTCGCCAGAGCCGCCAGCGCCGTCACCGTCGATGACGTACACGGTGGTGGCGCCGAACTCCGCCAGGCGTTCGCGGGCGGTGTCGTACCCGGGGCCGACCAGGACAGCGCTCGGCTCGCCCAGCTGGGCGGCGAGGGTGAGCAGCTCGGTGGTGACCTTCTTGACAGCCCCGTCGACGTGGTCGACCAGGACGAGGATCTCAGCCATTGCTTGCCTCAACCATGTCTGCAGCGCTCCGGGTCTCGATAGAACTTCTGGCTAGATGAACTTCTGTGCGACGAGGAACTCGGCGAGC